>CAMNPA010000050.1 GCA_946547205.1 uncultured Selenomonadales bacterium
TCGCGACGGGCTCCGAAGTTTCGACGGCTCTTGACGCTCAAAAACTTCTTGCCGAGGAAAAAATTTTCGTGCGCGTCGTGTCGATGCCAAGCACTGAAATTTTCGAGCAACAGAGCGACGACTACAGAGAAAAAATTTTGCCGAAAAAAATTCGTGCACGCGTGGCGGTCGAGGCGGCGGCGAATTACGGTTGGGGCAGTTACGTCGGGCTTGACGGCGACACGGTCACAATGCGCGGATTCGGTGCGTCGGCTCCCGCAAACGTTCTCTTCCAAAAATTCGGCTTCACGAAAGAAAACGTCGCGCAAGTCATGAAATCTGTCATCGAAAAATTGTAAGCAGCTCTTAAAAAAAATTCAGCCGTATCTCGTTTGAGGTGCGGCTTTTTGAAAAGACCATGTGTTAAACAGGAGACTAACATTGAACGAACAAAAATATCCGCAGTTTGAACGACTGCACATTTTGCGGACGGAAGCTCTTTGCAGTTTGCGCGACAGAGCCTTCAACGTCTTTCCGCTGTTCATGGAAAATTTCAGCGACGGAATTATCAGCGGCTGCCGAATGCTCACCACGCCGACGCGAATTACGCTCAATCAAGGAATGATTTTGCACAATGGCTTCGTCTATCTGATTCAAGAGCCGATGTCGCTGGAATACGCGCCGACCGAAAATTATATGATGATGAAATTGATCTTCACGCCGCCGATTGAAACGGAGAATTTCACTCAACGCAACGTGAATTTAATCTTAACGGACAACATGACTTTGACCGATAACGAGATGGAAATTTGCCGATTCAAGCTGAAACGCGGAGCCGTCCTTCGCACGCGCTACACCGATTTTTTCGACAGAGCGACCGAATTCGACACCGTCAACATCATCAACGCGCCCTATGCTGCTGTCGGCGGCAGCACTCTCGCGCCGGAAATTCTTCGAGACTTCGCAACGGAAGCCGGAGAATTTTCTCTTGACGCTATGGATTTTAATTTCTGTTTGTCCGCTCTCAATGGTGCCGTGATGAGCGTCGCGCAAATTTCTTTCTACATTGAACACCGCTTGAAAACTAAACTTCGCGAGACGACCAACCAAATTTTATACGACAACCTGCGACAAATTTTGAGCGAAATAAAAGACGGCAACCGTCGCGAAATTCTCGGGACGCGTCGCCGCCGCAAAGAAATTATGCTTGACTGAAAATTTTTTCTAACGTGATGCCGACGGGCTGTCGTCGCAACAAACATTCTGCCGCTTCCAACGACAACAACCAAATATCTGCCGCCGGCAATTTGCAATGAAGAATTCTCTTGTCGCCAAATGATTCGGCTTTCAATCTCAAGTTGACGGGCTTGCCCTGCACGACTTGAGTTTTTTCGTGTATCGCGTCCGTGACCAGCAGATACGGCAACCAATACAGCGGCTTGGCGAATTCTTCCGGCGCGCGCTCATGATAAAGTTGTATGCCCTTGAATTTTAATTCCGGCTCCAAAAATTTGAACAGCGACTGCAAACCGTCATGAATCAGAAACGTCGGCTCGAACAGAAAATCGCACTCGACAATTTGCCCGCCGTAGCTGTAATAAGCCACATCATCATCGACTTGCGCAAAAGATTTCTCGTCCGTGAAGTACGGATATTTTTGCCGCCCGAAGCCTGCCGCGTTAGAGATCGTCGGAGCGTCGGGATCTTTTTTTATCCAAAACCATTCACTTTGAATCATTGCCATTACCGTTCGTCTTTCTCATCGCCGCCGAATTGATTTGACTGCTCAAGCCGCCCGAAGTTAAATCCACATTTGCAGCCTTTCTGGGCGGAGTGCTCGGACTACTCGGACTGTTCGGACTGCTCGGACTTATCGGCAGTTTTTTGGTATTCGGCTTATCGCTCGGTTTGTCAGTCGGAATCGGTATCGGCATCGGAATCGGTATCGGTGTAGGCGTCGGAATTGGTATCGGTGTAGGAGTTGGAACAGGTGTCGGCGTTGGCGTCGGAACCGGCGTTGGTGTCGGAACAGGTATCGGTGTCGAAATCGGCGGTGTTGGAATTGGTATCGGTGTAGGAATTATTACCACTGCCGGCTTGTCACTTGACGGTTTATCGCTTGAAGGATTGTCGTCCGACTTCTTTTTGATAGGTTCACCGTTAACTTTGCCGTCAAGTTTGTGGTCTTTCATGTCTTCTTCTATCTGCTTAGCCTTATCGACATCAATTTGCGATGATTCGTAGGCCTTCGTGATAGCGGCGCGGTCAAGACCTTTTTGGGCATATTCCTCCAACATCTTGCGTTTCTCTGCGTAGCTCGATTCAAGATATTTTTTATACGCGTCAGGATTTTTCTTGATACCCGCAAGATAAGCCGCTTCCAACTGGGCAAGTGAAAGTGTTCCGCTGTCAGCTCCAACGTCCGCGCCCTTTTGTATGTGGTCGGTGAGATTTTCGTTGGCTTTGTTCACTTCGTTGCTGATGTTCTTGATTCTGTCGGTGCCCTTGTCGTTTTTAATTGACTTGGCAATATTCACGCCGCTGTTCGCAAGATCGCCCGCCTGTCCTGCCGTATCTAGTCCGTACTTCCATCTTCTGGTGGCTTCCGTTTCGCCGTGGAATTTCTCGTAAGTCTCGATGCCTTTCTTCGCCATTGTCGTGCCGACTTTTAATACCACACCCGCAGTAGCAACCACTTCCGCTGCCTTAACCGCCTTGCTGTTAATTGCGTCTTTTATCTGGGCGAGCACGCTTGCCGTTTCACTGCTCAAGCCGTCAACTTTAAAGTCGTTGGGTGAGTCGATTCGTTCCGCCAACGTCAATTCAAACGTCCCGAATTCGCCCTCTGCGTAATTTTCGCTGTAACTTTCGACGTAAGCTTTTTTGGCTGTAATAAGGCGGAAGTCCCCGGCTTTTGTCAATATCGACAGCACCACTCCGCGATAGTAACCGGGGGCAGCATTCTCGTTACCGGCAGGCGGCTGAACATTTGCCCATTGCGACAAAAGCAGAGTATCGCGCTTTTTATGCTCATCATTGGCATTAATTCCTACCATACTCTTAGCCGCTTTCGTCAGGTCACTTTCTTTCAATGGCAAATATAAATTCCCGTGAATCTTCATCCTTATCACACGCGCCGTGTATTTTCTGTTGCCTTCCGTAAATTCCTGTAAACAATAAGCAACTTCGGCAGATTTAATGGCATCTTCGCTCGCGCCGTCCGCATCAATCAAGATGTCGGGGTTATTGTTGTCATCGGGCGGAAAGTTCCCTTTCAGTGGGTTTGCTCCGCTTTGTGCAATTCGTGCCGCCTTTGCTGCCGCATCCTTGATTGCTCCAAGTCTGCCTTGCGCCTCGTGCGGTTGAAGCGTTGGCGGTATTTTTTTTGGGTCGTTCCAAACTCTCAATTCGTATTGCATGATGTCACTCCTTTTCGTAGCAGTCAATTTTTGTCAAGCGGTCGAAGTCGCAACCGTCGAACGTCACGCTCAACAAAAAGCAATGGTACATTCTCATCGGCGCAAAATATTCGTCGCCGTCCTCGGAGGCGGCAGTCGGTTCGCACGTGGAATTTTCAAACGCGCAATCTTTGAAGTAGCACTCGAAAAAATCACTGCCGGCGGTTTTCACGTCAACGAATCGCGTCGAAATGAATCGGCATCGCAAAAAAGTCGCGTCCGCCAAATTCAACGTCTCGAACGTGAAATCGTAAAAGTTGCAGTCCTCGAAGTGACAGCCGCGAAGATTCAAGCCGCCGAATTTTTTCCCGCGATAAATTTTTTTCAGCACAGGTCGAAACGTCGTCTCTTCGTTCGCATCGGGATTGAGCAAATCAATTTCGGGCAACACGCCATAAACTCTGTTCTGCCAATCAAGATATGTTCCGCACGTCACGTAAAATTTTTCCGCCTTGCGCAGGTCATCAAACTCGTTGCCGTAAGCCAACCACGGCGCAAAATATTTCGCATAACACGCAAAAAGGAACGTCAGCTTTTCAACCGTGCCCCAAAACAGAGATTTTATCTCGACCTTCGCGACTTGACTGCGCACATAAAAATTTTCGTCCAATGCGTCCGCCGTGAAGTCCCGCCAATGTTTGAAGAGAAATTCCGCGCTCATGCGACTGCGCGATAAACTTTCGCCATAAACCCATTCCTCGTTGTAAAAGTCAATTTGCAACTGCGGCTTGTCGTCCAAAAGCGACGTGTTCAACAGCGAAATGCTCATGTACGCGCACAAAAAATTTTCTCGCCGCTGAACTTCGCACGCTTGAGAAATTGCCTTGCGCCACTCGTCTAAACAAAATTTCCGAATCGCGGGCAAGTCTCGGCTCAAATGTTGCTCCGTCTGCTTGAGAAATTCCAGCTCCAACGGCTTATATCTCCGCGTCAAATATTCTTCAAAACTCTGAATCAATTCCATATTCACTCACCGACAATGATATTGTTGCCGCCCATGTCAATTTGATTCGACAAAATTTTTACGTGCGACTGTCCGCTTTGAACGGCAATCTCTTGTTGCGCGACCATCTGAATTTTTCCTTTCGCCTCGAACGAAACATTTCCGTCCGCGTGAATCTGAATGTCCTTCGCCGAGACGATGTTAATGCCGCTGTCCTTGTCCAGTTGAATGAAAGTTTTTTGGTGCTCCGCGATAATTTCAACGCCTTTGTCCGTCAACAAAATTTCTCGTCCGCCGGGTGCTTTGAAACTTTTATTCTTCGGCTCCTTCAATGGCGCGGTGTTAATCGAACTCGACGCAAACGCTTCGCTCGTGTCAGTCGACGGAAACAAAATCCGAACGTAATCATCAACTTCGGGCATCACGTACCAGCCGGAGCCGTCAGCACTTGAATAAACCGTCGCGAACGGAAACCACGTCGTCGAACTCGAGTCGTATTCTTTGTCCACGTCAATCAAATGCACTTGAATTTTGTCCTTCTCAACTTTTTTGACCTGCGCACGGAAAATTCTGCCGTAAAGATTTTTTTGCGTCATAATCGGCACGAAGAACGCGGTCTTGCCGACAAGTTCATAGTCGCTCATCAAGACGCCCTCAAAAAATTTCGCGTGAACTTTTCGGACGCGATATTCTTTTTTGTCAAGTTTGACGGTGTCGCCGAGCGTGAGATATTGATAAAAGCCGTTGACCTTCACGACGGAAAAATCCTCGTTGATGAGTTTGACGCCTTTCGCGACAAGTGCGGCGTTCGCGTTGATGAATTGATACGTTGCGTCGTCGAAATTGTAAACGACCTGCGCCTCGTCAAGTTCAATCGTCTGCTTCGGTTCGGGCAATCCGATCGTCACCAACGGTTTTTCCGCAGTGATGTCCGTGAATGTCGACGCGCTGAATTGACTTGCCAGCCGCTTGATGAATTCCCACGACGTTTCATTGAGCCGCACGATAATTTTTTCTATCGCCTTGTCCGTGACTTTCAGCTGAATTTTTCCGCCGCTGTCCTTGACTGCCGTCGTTAAGACTTCCTCAAATTTCGCGTCGAGTTTTTGAAATGAGCACGTCTCCTTTTTCCAATCCAACATGCAAGCTGCGTCGAACAAGTCAACCGTCAGCAAGTTCGCGCCGATTCGCGTTTCCAGCGTCAAATTCGCAATGTAGCCTTGGAATAACACAACGTCCTTTGTGCCGGCTTTCGCTGTGATTTTGACTTTGTCGGCGTTCGCTTGTTGTAAAAATTTTTTGCCCTTGTCTGCGTCCACGAGCATTGTCAATCTTGCCCGCGCGTATTCGTCGACCGCGTGAGTTATTTCGACTTGCAACAGTTGCAAAAATTCCACGCCCTCAACTTTCACGCTCTGAAAAAGTATCGCGTTATCTTTGTCTGCCATTGAAAAAATCTTCCTTCTCAAAAGTCACGTGATTCAAACAGTCATAACCGTAGCGCGTCAACGTCGAGCCGTCATTTTTGAGAATCAGCCGATTTTGCGCGTCGTATGTGTAATTGGTCGTCGCGACTCGTCCCGTCGCACTCTGGATGCTCTGCAAATCTCGCCACTCGCGCCGCTCAATGCAGTTGTCGTTCAAATCGTATTTCCACCGCGTAAGCTTGAATCGCTCTCCGATTTTTTCTCGCGCCTCTATCAATCTGTCCGCCGTGTCGAAAATCTCAACATCAGAATGCGCAGGAAATTTCTCGACTTGAATCAGCGGCTCAAAAATATTTTTTCGCTCGGCAATGATTTCGTTCATCATCGTGTGCGAAAAATGAAATTCGCCAACCGGCGTGTGAATCGTCAGCAACCGATAAATCCTGTCGTAAAAAAAGCTGAACTTGTAACCGCAAGGCGTCATCATCAGCGCGGGCGAAGGTGCCTCGTCGTCGTAAGCGTAGCGCGTGATTTGCCCGTTGATGTCGTATTTCAAAACTCGTCCCGCAATGTCACGTTCCCAAGTCTCTCGCCGCCAATCTTTCACGTTCAACCGAACTCGCCGCTCTATCAGCAGATTTTTTTTCGAGTAGACGTAAACTTCCTCGCGACCGCTGCTCTCCGTCTGCCGAATCAAATTGCCGTTCAAATCGTAGTCGTATTTTTTTATCAGACCGTTGGGAAAAATTTCGCGCGTCAATCGTCCGCCGGTATATCGCCAAAAATATTCCTCGCCGTTGCGTCCCGATTTGTAATTCAATCTGCCGTCAGCGTCGTAAATAAATTTTTCCGTCGTGCCGTCCGCATAAGTGACCGATTCAATTTGCTTGCGTCGATTCCACTTGTAAACGACTTCATAGCGTCCGCTCTCAAATGTCCGCTGATTCTTGTCGTCATAAAAAAAAATTCGCGTGCCCGTCGCGTCAGAAAACTTTATCAAGCGATCAAGCTCGTCGTATTCGTTTTGAAAAATAATCTGTCCGTCGCGTCCCGTGCACGTCGTCAAATGCTTTTCGTCGTCGAAGTCATACTTCACGCGCGAACCGTCAGGATAAATCACGCCAATTAAAAAATTCCCGTCGTATTCGTAGCGCGTCAACCGTCCAATTCCGTCGCGAACGACTGCCAAATTTTTGCCCGCGTATGTGAAAAAAATTTCGCGCAGAGTTTTGAGCGTGATTTTCGGCGACCGACCGTCAATGTTGAATTGCCAACTGCCCGTGTGCGAATTGTACTCACGACTCACGACAAAATTTTTCAGAATGTCGGCTTGCGCGTAGTCGATAACCTTGAGCGTGAAATTTCCCGTCGCGTAGTCAATCGTCCATTCGTGCCGCGCCAATTCGGGCAATTTTTTTCCCAGCTCCATGAAATTTTCCTCTTTTCAGCGTGAAATGTCTTTGGTATCGGGTGTCGCCGTGATTTGTTCTTTGACGCGCGAACGATCTTCCCTGCCGTGTTCAACGTTGATTTCGTCCGAACGATTATTCGGACTGCCGCCCTCAAATTTGCTCAACGAACCTGTGCCGCCGCCTGCCATCGGTGTATAGCCGACTTGCATCAGCGCACGAGTTTTCACGTTCAAATTGCTGCCCTTCATCTCAATCGAGCTGTCTTTGACTTGAACAATCGCGCTCTTTTGACCGTCAAGCTTGAGAGTTCCGCCGGAGCCGCCGCCCGATTCATTTTCCTGCGAATCTTTCGATTGACGACCCGTCAACTTGTCGAGCTCTTTGGCAAGGTCTGAAAGTTCAACGTCTTCTTTTTTGGAGCCCGCATTTTTGATTTCCGAAGCCTCTTTGCCGACCGTCGAGCC
>CAMNPA010000051.1 GCA_946547205.1 uncultured Selenomonadales bacterium
TCGTCGTAAATTCAAGCGTCGAAAAATTTTTTGAACGCGTCGCTTATCGGAAGTCTCTCGCTCCGAATTGACGCCCGATAAATTTTTTGGAAAGAAGGTAGTCGCTTGTTCTTAAATCAAACCGTTATACCGCCGTTCATGAAAGGACAGGCAGCGATTTTTTTTGGCGGCAATGTCAACGTCGGTCGCCGCATGAATTTCAATCCGCACGAAAAACCTTTCGGCAACATCGCCGCAATGCTTGAAGCCGATTTGCGAATCGTCAATCTTGATTGCGTCATCGCCGCGCAGGGACAACAAATTTACAAGGGCGAAGGCGATATTCATCACCTGCACGCGCGCCCCGAACAAATTAATCTGCTCATCGACGCGAACATTGACGTTGCGTTGACTGCCAACAATCACGCGTTGGATTACGGCACTGCGGCATTGTTCGAGCAAAACGCTTACCTTGAGCAGGCGGGAATTCTTCATTGCGGCACCGGCAAAAATTTCGACGACGCTGCTCGTCCGCTGTTCATCAAGGTCAACGATATTATCATCGCGCTGTTTAATGTTGATGCCACGACGAATTTTTTTGCCGCAACGGAAGATAAGCCCGGAACTTTTTATTTGCCGACCAATGAGCCCGAACGTTGGAAAAATTTTTTCGCGGAACAAATCGCCGACGCCAAACGTAAAGCCGACGTTGTTTTTGTCGCGCCGCATTGGAGCCCGAAAGGTCTAACTGAACCGATTGAGCCGATTAAAAATTTGGGCAGACTGCTGATTGATTGCGGTGCCGACGCAGTTTTAGGTTGCCGGCCGCATCTCGTGCAAGGCGTAGAAACTTACAAAGACCGTCCGATAATTTATTCGCACGGAAATTTTTTGTTCGATGCCATTCCGCGACTCGGCGGCGCATTTTTAATCGTTGTCTCCAAAAACGGCGTTGAGCAAGTCGTTTTCAATCCGCTGATAATCGAGCCGTGCAAAATTTCTTCGCCAAACGTCGAGCAAACGGCGAAAGTTGACATGTACTTTATCGACGCCTGCCAAAAGCTCAACACGACTTGCAAAACTTTGCCCGGCGGTCTGATTGAAATTAAATTTGAGCCGTCGCCGCATGACGAACGAAAATTGGAGCCCGTCGAGCTGTCAAGTTCCATGCGCAACGGAGAAAAAATTTCGCCGCTGACTGAACCTTTGCCCGAATGGATTGTTGACAACGTGCCCGAAGAGTCGCGCATTGAACCGCAACAATTCGGCGCAATAAAACTTGTCGGCTGCCGCATCGCTCCCGAATGTTTGCCGCTGAAAAAATTTCAGACGCTTTACGTCGAGACTTACTGGACGCTTGACGAATCAACAGACAAGGATTTGAAAATCCAAATACTAGGCGTGCCGACAGCTAAAGTTGCAATGCCGAATTTTGGCGTCGACCTGGAGCACCAAGCTTGCGATTGGATGTTCCCGACAAATCGTTGGAAAGCCGGCGTCATTTATCGCGAAAAATTCGGACTGCCGTCGCCTTTCGTGAAAGATGTCGCCAATGTCAATCTGCGCGCGGAAATTTCCGTTTTCGACGACACAACGGCACTCGGCAAATACATTCATCCGACGACAATCGCTTTGCAAACGTTAAAGCCCGTTCAAATTCCGCAACCGTCAATTCCCGCGAAAAAATCTAAACTGCCTGCGACCGCCGATATTGAAATTTTCAAACGCGAATTCGCCGCAGAAAATAATGTTGTCGTTTTCATGCTGAATAAAATTTCGTCCGATTCGATGAGCCGCGAACGTTCGGCTTGTCGCAGGGCAAAGTTGTTTGAAAAATATCTGGGCGTCAAAGTCACTCTCGTCACGAATGATTGGCAAAACGATTCATCGGAGCAACGTGATAATTGCGGGATTGATTCGCCGATATTGAACATGTACGATTATTTTCAGGAAATTGACCGCGAGATTGAGCAGCCGCGCGAAATTTTCATTCAACCGCTGCACGAAGATTGGAAGATTAAACTTTCCGGCGATGAGTTGAAAATTTATCAGTCGGACGACAAGTTGATTATGCAAGGCGCGTATTTTCCCAAAAGTCACAAGTTGAGCCGTATCGATTTCCGCAACGACGACCGAAAAATTTATCGCCGAGATTTTTATGACGCGCTTGGATTTTTAAGCCGGCGTCAAGAGCTGGCGGCCGAAACTCAACGCGTGAAAGAAATTTTTTATTATCGTCCCGACGGCACCGTTGCAGTTCATGAACTTTATGAAGTCAACGACTCTGAAAATAAATTGAGCTTGATTGAATTGATTGACCGCGAAGAAAATGTCACGAAGACTTTCAACAATCGCGAAGATGCCGTTTCGCATTGGCTGTCGAATGTTTTCAACGACGCGGCGAAAAATTTTTTCCTTATCAGCGACGGCACGACCATTTACGATAAATATCTGCATCAGACTTCGGCGCAAGGCAACGTTTACAAAATTCACGTCGCGAACGAGAATTCAACCAAGCTTTCGACAAAGTGCAAATTCGACGCGATAATCACTTCAACGGAAAATCAGCGCAATGACATTGCTAAGCGTTACGATTTGGAAAACGTCTTCGCGATTCCGAATTCAATCGTTGCCGCGCTCAAGGTGAAAAATTTTGAGCCGAATCCTTTTAAAATCGTGCAAGTCGGGCGTTTATTAGACTTCAAAAGTTACGCTGTGGCAGTCGATGTTATGCGGCGTGTGCTGAAAAAATTTCCGCAGGCGACGTTGCATTTCCACTGCGAAAAAAATTCGTTGCAACAGGAAGTTCAAGAGCTAATCGACGCGAACAATCTTGGCGACAACATAAAATTCGCTGACTTCAACGACAATCCTCACGAGATATTTTCAGCGGCGGCACTGTCAATTTTTATCAGCAAATTTGAAGGATTTTCTAACGCGATTCAAGAGAGTTTGCTGCAAGATTGTCCCGTGGTGGCGTTCGATTTTCGTTACGGCTCGCGCGAAATGACAGCTGACGGCGTGAACGGTTACTTGGTTCCTGTCGATGACGCGGCGGCAATGGCAAATCAAATCATAAAAATTTTCACGGTGCCCGGTCTTCGTAAACGTCTCGCGGCAAATTGCGCACGGAGCATTGAAAAATTCTCGCCAAAAGTCGTGGCGAATCAATGGGCAAAACTTTTCAATCGGCTCACGAATCCCGATTCAACCGGCATGAAAAAATCTGCGCGGCAAGTCGCGGCGATTCAAGACGCAAAAATTTTCAACGGTCTGATGAATTTGCCCGCAACAGGCGTTGGAAAATTTGTCTCGGAATTTTCCGCACCGGAATTGTCCGCGCCGGAAGTCTCGGCAAGTCATTGGGCTACAATTTTCAAGCAACGCAAGAGCTTACATTTGCAAAGCGTGAAAAAATCCGTGCCGAAAATTTCTGCGCCGAAAGTATCCGTGGCGGAAAAATCAGCGTCGGAGTCCGTGGCGAATCAATGGGCAAAACTTTTCACACAGTTCATGAATTAGAAGGGAGCGTAAAAAATTTGTTAGTTCACGAAATTATCAATCGCGGACGCAGTGAAGATCTCGCGGTGTTCGATGAAGGTCGGCGGACAACTTACGCGCAACTCAAGCAGGGCATAAAAAAATATCGCAACCGTCTTTACGAACTCGGCATTCGGCAAGGCGATCGCGTCGGAATTTTTTCGCGCAACAGTGCGGAATTCATCTACGCTTATTTCGCAACGGCATCACTCGGTGCAATCAACGTTCCGATAAATTTTCAGCTTAGTCCGCGCGAAACGGCTTACATCCTTCAAAATGCCGGCGTCGAACATTTGCTGACCAATGAGCCGATTCAATTCGACGAGCCGATTAACGTCACTCAACACGACATTGCAACTTTCGCCGATAAAGATTCTCCCGATGCGCCCGATTTTCCCGACAATCTCGACGAGAATGCTCCTTGCGCGATAATTTACACGTCCGGCACGACAGGCAACCCTAAAGGCGCGGTTCTGTCACATAAAAATCTTGTTCACAACGCGTGGCAATGCAGCGTTTTCAAATGCAGTCGCGAATGCAAATCGATCTGCGTTCTGCCAATGTATCACTGCTTCGGCTGGACGTGCATTGTGCTGAACAGTTTTTATCGCGGCGCATCGGTTTACGTTCTGCGCGTCTTCAAGCCGAAAGATATGATTGATATGATTCGCGAGGAAGGCATTACCGATATGATTATCGTGCCGTCGATTTTCAAGCTCGTCACTGCTCTTGCCAAGCCCGAAGACTTCAAGACGATTCGATTTGCGATGAGCGGCGGAACGACTTTGCCCGATAAAATTGTCGACGAGTTCACGAAAAAATTTGGGCTCGCGGTCGCTGAAGGTTACGGACTGTCCGAAGCGTCGCCTTGCGTATTTTTGACGACTCACGGCGAAGAACGTCAAGGCTCGTGCGGAAAAATGCTTGACGGCGAAGAAATTCGTATCGTCGACGAGGACGGCAAAGACCTTGCGCCCGGTGAAGTCGGCGAAGTTTTGGTTCGCGGCGGTCAAGTCATGCTTGAATACTGGAAAAATCCTCAAGCCACTGCTGAAACGATTGACGCTGACGGCTGGTTGCACACGGGCGACGTCGGCAAAGTCGACGCGGACGGCTACTATTACATCGTCAACCGAATCAAAGAAATGATTATCAGCATGGGCGAAAATATTTATCCGCGCGAAGTCGAAGAAGTCGTTTACAAGTTTCGCGGCATTAAGGACGCGGCGGTTATCGGCGTTGATGACAAACTGCGCGGGCAAGTCGGAGCGTGTTTCTTTGAAGTTCAAGACGGTGCGAAGGTTGACGTTCGTGAGCTGAAAAAATTCCTGCAGAAAAATCTTGCTCTGTACAAAATTCCGCGCGAGTTCCATCAGCTGGACGAAATTCCGCGCACATCGACGGGCAAAATTTCTAAGCGCACGATTCTGGAAAATTATCTTGCGGCGAAGGAGAATTGACGTGAGCATTTCCTCTGAACAGATTGACAAAATCCTTGAGCACATCGATAAAAATCCCGCCATTGACGTTGAAAATACTCTGACGCTCAACGTGACTGCCGACACTCTGCAACGCGACTTCAACATTGCGATTCATCCATTCATCGACAAAGCTCCGCTTGAAGACGACGTGCGCGACATCATGGAAAAACTTTTTCTGATAAGCGATTGGAATATTTTCACGGCGGAAGGCGGAAAATTTTTCATGAATCTTTTCGGAGACAGCGTGGCGATTTGCGGCGTCACGGCTCACGATAACGACCGATTCAAGCTGCTGAGTTGCATTTACGTTGCGCCCGAAACTTCAAACGAAAATACTTTGGCATCGTTGGTGCTCGCGTCGTTCGTTAAGGTTCTCTTCCCGACTGTCGACGCCGAAAAATTTTTACGCGAATTGACCGGCATCGTGACGCGCGACGGAATAAAACTTTCACTTGCGGCTGACGGCGGCTTGATTTTCGTTACGGCTGTCGCGGCGTGAAAGGAGATTGTTCGTGAAAAAATTCTGCGTGGCGTTGACGGTCGCGCTAATCTTAGCGGCAAGCAGTTTCGTTGAAGCGGCAATGTTCACCAGCGAACAGATTCAGCAAATGCTTTCGATAACCGCGCAAAATCCCGCTGTTAAGCAAAATAAAATGCTCATCGTTGACGATTCGGCTGTCGTGGCGTGAAAGGAGATTCTTCGTGAAAAAATTCTGCGTGGCGTTGACGGTCGCGCTAATCGTGGCGGTAAGCAGCTTTGTTGAGGCGGCAACTTTCACCGGCGAACAGATTCAGCAAATGCTTTCAATCACCGCGCAAAATCCCGCCGTCAATCAAAACAAAATGCTCAAGCTCAACGCCGAGACCTTCCGAAAAAATTTCAACGTGTTCATGATAAATTTCATAAGGCAGACAAATGCCGGCGACGATGCCGCGATGATGCAACGAGTGCTTTTGATTGACAAGACGGCTGTCACTGCGAAGAACGGCTGCAACATTTTCGGGAAAAATTTTTTCGGCAAGGTCATGATTGTCGGCTTCGGCGAGACTGAAAAAAATTTCAAGGTGCTGAACTTTTTCGCCGCGAAGATTGAGAATCGTGACGACGCGCTGTTTTACACGCTGATTCTTAACGGCTTCGTCAAGAGCATTTCGCCCGAACTTGACGCCAAAACTTTGCTCGACAAGCTGAAGAAAAATTCCGTCGTGATTCGCGGCGGCGTGAAATTTTCCGTCACCAAAAGCGGCGACATTGACATCATCACCGCGACTGCAAGCTAAGGGGGCTATCACTTGAAAAAAATTTTTCTCGCGTTGACAATCGCGCTGACCATGATTGGCGGTTTGGTTGAGGCGGCTGACATCACCGACGAGCAGTTTAAAAAAATCGTTCAAGACGTTGGAGCGACGAAGATTGAATCACATTTCCACATGAACGCCGACGCTTTTCGTACGCGATTCAACTGGTATATCGTGCCGATTGTTCAAGACGGCGTTGGCAAAGACGACGTTGATAATTTGATAAAACTTTTCGTGCTGAAGGATTACGACATTTCGGACGCGGCGGACGGCAAAGTTTATCTCGGTCGCTTTGAATATCACGGTGCCGCAGTCGCACTTTTGGGCATGACGGACGACGATCATTTGAAGACGCTCAATCTTTACTACTTGACGCCCGAAAAGAAAGGCGACGCTGTTATCACGTCGTGGCTTTTGACGGCATTTGTCGGCAGCATTTCGACGGAAATTGACGCGCGAGAATTGCTGGGCGAATTGACTGCGGAAGGTTCTACCGGCAGCGTCGTTAAGGACGGTTTTAAATTTTCTATCGCGGAAGACGGCAACTTGAATGTTTTGACGGCGACGATGGCAAAGTGAATTTATCAGCTGAAAAAATTTCCGTGACACTCGGCGGCAAAGAGATTCTTCGCAACGTGAGCTATGACTTTGCTGACGGCAAGCGGACGGCGATTATCGGACCGAACGGCGCGGGCAAGTCAACGTTGCTGAAAGTTTTGTGTCTGCTCAATGAAAAATTTTCCGGCACCGTCACGCTCGACGGAAAAGACATTCGCACGCTCGGCAGAAAAAATTTGTCGCAGGTGATGGCAATTCTTCCGCAAGAACGCGACGCTCCGCAAGATACGACAGTTCGGCAATTAGTCTCGTTCGGACGTTTCCCGCACAGAAAATTTTTCGGCGGCGAAACTTCGGAAGACGTTGCGGCAATTTCAAACGCGCTCGAACTCACAAAGCTGACGGACTTTGAAAATCGGCAAGTGGCAAATTTATCGGGCGGCGAACGTCAACGCGCGTGGTTGGCAATGACTTTGGCGCAACGTCCGAAAATTTTGCTGCTCGACGAACCGACAACTTACCTTGACATCGCGCACCAACTCGAAGTCATGGACATCATCGCCAACGTCAACAAAAAATTCCGCACGACAATTATCATGGTGTTGCACGACATCAATCACGCGCGGCTTTACAGCGACGAAGTTTTAATCGTCAAGGGCAAGAGAATTTTCGCGGCGGGCGACCCGAAAAAAATTTTGACGGCGCAAATGCTCGGCGAAGTCTTCAACGTCAAAGCTGACACCTTCAAAAATTCGGCGGGCGACGAAATTATTTTCCCGCTGCGAAAAAATTTTTGACTCGTTAAGTTCAACGTC
>CAMNPA010000052.1 GCA_946547205.1 uncultured Selenomonadales bacterium
GATGCGGAAAGTTCTTGCGTCGTGGCGGAAATGGATTGCGTTTGCCCGGAAAATTTAATCGCGGCGTCGTTGATGACCTTAACCGAGTCGATAATTTGCGAGTTGCCGGTTTCAGCTTTCTTTATCGCGTCTGTCGTCAATGTGATTTTATCGGTGAGCGCGTTAATTTGCTTAACAATGTCACGAAATGCGCTGCCTGCCTCGTCGACAGCCTGAACACTTGCCGCAGTTAGTTCCGTGCCGACGCTCATTGATTCAACTGCCTTTTCCGTCTGATTCTGCACGTCCGAAATGAGAGTTTGAATTTCTCCTGCCGCTTCTGCCGATTGCTCAGCGAGCTTGCGAACTTCTTCAGCGACGACTGCAAAGCCGCGACCGTGATCACCTGCGCGGGCAGCCTCAATCGCCGCATTCAACGCCAAAAGATTCGTCTGTCCTGCAATGCCGCTGATTGTTTCGACGATGTTGCCAATCTTGCCGGAATATTCGCCGAGCAATTTGATTATATCGGAAGATTCTTTGACGGACACGCGAAGTGACTCCATACTTTCAACAGCGTTGCCGACGGTTACCGCGCCGGTCTCTGCAGTTTTCATCGCAATGTTTGACGCACTCGCCACGCCGTTTGAATTGTCCGCAATGACGTTTAAAAGTTCGCGCATGTTTATCACGGCGTCATTTGCCTCGCCGACAGCTTTTTGTTGCCCGACAGTCGCATTTGCAAATTCCGTAACCGCAACCGCAATTTGATTCGCAGCCTCTGCCGATTGTTTAGAGTTGTCATTCAAAGCCTCTGCCGATTGCGCAACGTTCATGGCATTTGATCTCGCCTTGTGGAAAAAGTCGTTGAGTTTGTCCGTCATTGTCGCAAAAGCTTTAGCAACGCTTCCGAGTTCGTCATCTGATTCGACGGGAACATTTTTCAGCGACAGATTGCCTTGAGAGATTTCATCGGCGACGTTGTTAATCGTCAAAATCGGCGCGACGGCTTTATTTGAAACAAAAATCGCAACGAGAACAATGACGATGAGCATTACGACACTCATACCGCCCAAAATCAACGCCTCTTGTATTGCGTGCGCCTCAACTGCGCTGTACGGACGGAATGCGGCGATAATCCAACCGGTTTGCGGCTCCTTTTCGCAGCTGACAAGATATTTTTCGCCGTCAATGACGACCTCGAAGTCATTTTCTCCGCCGACTTGAGCTTTGCTTATAAAATCGTGTTCGCTCATGTCGATTCGGTCTTCGTCCTTCTCAATCTCAATGCTTGAATGCGAAATTAATTTGCCGTTACTCTCGAAAATCGCAAGTTCGGTAGTTTCATCGACGTCTTCTTTTAAAAATTCTTTCAGTGCAGAGATATTGTAATTGCGTTGAATCATGCCGATAACTTTTCCGTCCGAATCTTTAACCGGAACTTCCACGACGACGATTGCAAGTCCGGTAGTTTTGCTCACGACGACTTCCGAAACGTATTCATTGCCTTTCATCGCTTCTTGAAAATAATCGCGCGACTTCAAATTGACAAGCTTGGCATCGTCGCTGCGAACGACTTGTTGCCCGGAATTTTCCGTTACAACTATGTTGCTGCCGTCTTGGAAGAGCGCGTTGGCATTTTGAACGAGCTTTTTCATGTTCGGATCGCGATTTTCGGGCGTCGCCTTCAAATATTCCTGCACGGAAGGATTCACCGCCATAAATCGTAACGCCGTGAAATTACTGCCCATCAGCGAGGAAACTTCCTTTTCAATCATCTCGGTTTTGACGTTCAGTTCATGTTCTGCAAACTCGAACGCAGAATTAACCGTGTTGTAAATGGTATACGCCATCGCGGTGAACAACGGTCCCATTCCGATTAAAATCAGCAGTACAACCAATTTCGACTTGATGCTTTTCATGCGCACACGACCTTTCAAGATTCGCTGAAGATAACTCGGCATAACTTCAGTCATATTTTACGCTTAATCAGTGAAAAGTTATTGAATAAAACCGTTACGATTAAAAATATCTCACTTCGTCACGCAAAAAGCCAAATTCATATATCTGCGGCTCCAATTTCTTTGACAGCTCCGACAAGTCTATCGTCGCGTTTAAACTCATGCGGATTTGATACCAGCCCGCGTCCCAAGTCTCGATTTTCCACTTCGCTACGTCCAATCGCTCCAATTCCAAATAAAATCGCTTGTAAATCGTTCGTGCCGAATTCAAAACCGATATTGCCGCCGTCGACAACTCGTCGCGATGATTTTTTATCCACAGTGCCGCAAATCTGTCCTCGACCGCGCGGAAAATCTGCAGTCGCATTGCCGGCGATGAACATTCCCAACTTTTTATCTCTGCAAGCTCGAACGGATAGAAATTGTTCGCTATCTGATAGACTTCGCCTTCGTATTCCACGTCTCGCAATGAAACCGTTTGATTCGACGGCGCGAACAAGCTCCATATCACAGCGTCGCAAATGAATTCCCGTGAAAGTTCTCGCGTCGGTTGCATGAATTGGTCTTTGTCGTTAAATAATGTTCGTTTTGGAAGTCTTCGCACCATGTGAATTATCATGCACTGTTCAAAATTCTCCGCAGTCACTGAAATTGCACTTCCACCTGCATAAACACCGGATAAAAATGACGTATAACCTTGATGAATAAAATCATTTGACATACACATAAAATCAGCTAAAAAATTTTCCGCCATGATGTCGCAACGAATATTTTTATCGCAAAATTTCAACGCGCTGACCATTGGCGGGAATTTTTTTGTCCTGCGCGGGCGTTCAATCCACTTGTTAAGCAATTCATTACTCCGCGACGTGCTAAAAGTTTTTTCGCCAATCTGCTCAACATCAGGATTATAAATATCAAGCAAAATCTTCTGCGATTCAATCGGAATTTGATTTGATAAGTTCCAAACTAAAAATCCGACTGAAAATTTACCTGTGCAACCTTGAAAATTCTGCGAACTGAATACAAAGCCGCGTTCAAATTTGTATCTGAAAACTTTATCGCGAAATTCTTGGTCAGTACCTGCAACTATATATCTAAGCGTAGAAAAAATGCCGAGATAAGCAATTCGATTGGAAAAAATCTTGCTGATTCGATAAATGAACTGCGAAAATAATTCTTGGCTTGAATTTCTAAGTTTTTCGGCAGCCATCTGTTTGCGAATTGAAGTATCGGCAACTTTGTCCTTATTTATGGTTTTATCGAGTTTGTAATTATTTGCAGTTGCGTAAGGCGGATTGATATAGATAATCCACTTGATATTCGGGTCGGCTAAATCATTTCGGAGTTTTTCGGGCAGTTTCGATTCGTCGTCGTTGAGAAAATCGAATTGAAAAACGGTCGCCTCAGTGAAAATGCTCTTGCAATAGTCGGCGTCGTCTTGAATCAGCGTGGAAATATAACAACGCTTGAGAATATCGGGCGAAAAATTAAATTCAAGATTGCCTGTGCCCGCCGCCATATCCCAGAGCCGAAAATTCTCGTCGAGCCACCACTCGCCGACGGTTTTTTGAAGATATTCAAAGGCTTCATCGGCAAAAGGCAGCGGCGTATAGAATTCACCTGTGCGACGACGCAAATTTTCTTCAGTCATGCGATCCATCTTGCGGCGAATGGCAGTAATTTCGTCGACAGTCTTAATTTTGTAGTACATAGACCAGAACTTATTATAGTCATTGGGATTAACGAATTTTTTAATGGTTTGTTCGCCAACCAATTCAAAAAAAACTTTTCTGTCGTGAATGTGCGATTTGCCCTGCTCAATGTCGGTCATGAAGTATTCGGAAGGCTTGCGACCGTTTTTAACGTCTTTGCCGAAAAGTTTTAGCCAATACTTAAAAATTGACTCGAAGTTTTGCTCGTTAATTTGCTTGACGTTGTGAGTTGTGCCGTACTGATTGTTTAAAATCTTTCCAAGGTCTCTTGTAAAGGCTACTTCAAGCGCGTAAACGGACAAATCGTAGATGAAAGCGTTTTTGATGGCGTCGAATTCGGCTAAGGCGTTGCTAAGTTTTTCGCAAGGCGTTGACGGAGCACGATTCCACTTGTAAGCGTCTTTATCGTCATAAAAGTTGGCGAAAGTTTCAGTAGGAAAGAGCGCGGCGAAATTTTTAGTGACGACGCAAATATTTTCGCTGACGGGACGATGATCGTTGCCGAATTTCAATCTGCGGACGTAGTAGAGAGTTTGCGCGACGATTTCGGCAAGGACTTGCGGATTTTTAAGATTTTTATCAAGCTTGAACTCGAAGAGAATCTGCAGCGTGTAAAGGTCGATGAAATTTTTGGTGTCGAGTTTGAGTTTGAATCGTCTGGCGAAAAAATTTTTTAGCTCTTCTTCCGTATTGGCTTCGGCGAGCGTTTGGAAAAGATTTTTCTTCATTATGGTCACCTCTGAAGTGATTTTAACATAAAAAAACACCTGGCAAGGCGTTTTGAAAGTTCAAAGTGAAAATTCTGTTTAAATAGAATTTTACAGTTTAGGTAAAAAACTCCACGTCAATATCAGATTCGCCCTCGACGATAGATTTACCGTCGGGAAAAATTTCGGCATTGATTAAATCATCAACGAAAGGCTTGCCCTCGTAAATCTTGACTGAATAGACGCATTCGGGATTGTCACCGCATCGCCAGACAGAAATTTTGATTCGCAAATTGTCGGCGGGGTCTTTCTGAAAGTCATACATCTCACCGCAATAAGAAAATTCTATCTCGTCGTGAGTCGTCATCGTTTGCTTGAGTTCATCTAAAGTCATGCCTGTCATAATTATCACCTGTTCAGAAATTTTGAGTATTCGGCGTATTCTTCGGGCGTAAGCGGAATATGTTCCTTTTGCCGCACGCCGTTTATATAAATGTGCTTGTGCAAAGACATTTCGCCGTCTTTCATGTGGTAATCTATATCAAATTTCGGTTTTTTGTCGTCGCCGTAAACTCTAAACTGTTTAAAAACGCCTTTTCTGTCGTATAAAAGATACGCTACGTTCGGAATATTTGATTCACGCGGCAAGCTGAAACTCTGCTTAGGGTTAGTCGGCTGAAGAACCGCGATTCCGTGAACATAATCGACAATTTGCCAACCGTTAGGGACGCTGCCGCCGCCCGCTGAACTTCCTCTACTTCCCATTCTTAATCCTTTCGTCCATTCGTTGCGAAAAACTCGGATAGTACATGATATTGTCGTATTTTTCCAATTCAGCTAACGACCGTCCGCAAACAATGATTTTGAACGGAGATTTTTGCCGTTGCAACTCCTCAACGCCGATCAAGAGTGTTTTTCTGCCGTAAGGAGTCGATAAACAGCCGTTTGAAGAAATTGCAATGGAACTTTTTTCGGGCAGACCGTCAAAGCACCAATCGAAATCTTTTTGCGAACACCACGACGCGACGGGTATCACGTTAAAGCCGCGTTTTTGCAGGCAATAAGCGACGATTCTGTTTCGAGTGCAATTCCAAATCCTTTGTCCGGGTAACATTTCGGGCAACATCGAGTAATCGGTTGAAATTATTCCCGCAAATTTTTTCAAGCCCTTGATTCTGCTTTTAAGATACGTCCAAAAAGTTTCGTAGTGCCTGTCGTCAATAAAAAAGTCGAGCCAATGCTTTTCGGGATTGGAAACGGAGTTTCTCTCGTTAAAGCTGATAACATTTTCGGGAATGAATTGATTTGGAGCGAGTTTAGGCATTAAAAATTTCCCGACGAGTTTTGCACCTTGCCAATAATCGAATTTGAATACGTCGTATTTTTTATCGTAAGTTTTAATCATCAAATCACCTCGCGGGCGATCATAATTTGCTTTGAATTTTTTGTCAAGTATTTAGAACAGCCGCATCTGACCTGCCCTACGCTCCAAAAATTCTTCTTTGCTCCGATAACAACTGTAATCATCAAAATCAACATAAATCAACTTAAGTTCGCGTTGCGACAGACGAATTTTCATCGCTTTTTTGGACACGCAAAACTTTTTGCCATAGAATCTAACTTCATTTCGGCAGAGAGCCATGCGGGCAATTTAACAAACTCTGCACGAACAAAATTTTCCGGCATCAAAAGATACGTCGCGAATTTATCTGCCTCGCGTTCCATTTGCGAAGTATGTTCGTCGATTAAATTTCTGTGTAAGACCCAGTGCCCCAGCTCGTGAGCAATTGTAAAGTTTTTTAAGCCGAAGTTCGCGGCAAGTTCGTCTGCGCGGGCTTCATTGATATAAATTTTTTTCTCGGCGATTTTCAAGCCTGCCAATTCAGTTTCATTCAATCCGGCGCAATCAAAATCCAAATCGAAATAAGATTCGGCAAGTCGCTCGGCATTTATCGGCGGATTTGAAATTTTTGCCTCGCGAAGGATTTTATTGACAAGTTGCTCAATATTTTGCCTCAAACTTTTTTCTCCGCCTGTTCGATCATTTTTTCCAGTATTCCGCGCTGAGTTTCGTTCAATTTCGGGAAGACGCGCAGAAAATCTACTGCGAGTTTGTCGTCGACGATTGTATCTTGAAAATTTTGCGGAACTTTTTTCGCCAGCAAGATTAATTCTTCCGCGTCTGTCTCCAAAAACATTGCGAGCTTTCTTATCGTCGATTCTGCAGGCGGGCGAAGTCCTTTGTCATTTTCAATCTTGCTGATGTAGGTAAAATCCACGCCGCACGACTCCGCCAACTCCGATTGAGTTATTTTTTTCGTCTTGCGCAACCGTCTGATTTTTTGTCCGAACGTTTCCATTAAAATCACCTCTTCACAAAGATAATTTGCTTTGATTTACTTGTCAATCTAAAAATATTTTGCGCGACGATTTCGGCAAGGACTTTCGGATTTTTAAGGTTTTTATCAAGCTTGAACTCGAAGAGAATCTGCAGCGTGTAAAGGTCGATGAAATTTTTGGTGTCGAGTTTGAGTTTGAATCGTCTGGCGAAAAAATTTTTTAGCTCTTCTTCCGTATTGGCTTCGGCGAGCGTTTGGAAAAGACGTTTCTTCATTATGGTCACCTCTGAATTAAAACGCGGCGAAAAAATTAAAGTTCATGACGAGCCGGAGCGTTCACATTGGATGACTCGTCACGTTGCCACCTCTGAGCAAAAAAAAATTAGGCGGGAAGAAAAATTTTCCTGCCTAAAAATTTTTGTATATCGGAGCTCATTTAACGCTTTGCGAGCAAGTCCGCATAGTGTTCGATTTTGTAATCGAGCCGCTCAATCGTCGTGCTCAATCGTTCCGCCTGCTCTTGCAGTCGTGCGCGCTGTTCAATCAAAATATTTTTGCGCCGTTCAAGTCCCGTGCCCGCCTGCATCAGTGCGACGTATTCAATCAACGCCTCGATTTGCACGCCTGCACTTCTCATGCATTTGATGAACGATACCCATCGGCAAGCTGTCTCGTCATAATTGCGAATTCCATTTTTTTTGCGCGGCACCGGCGGAATTAATCCGATTCGCTCGTAATATCTCAACGTGTCTGCCGTTATCTCGTATTTCTCACTGACTTCGCCAATCGTCATAAAAATCACCTCGAAAAAATTTCCGCCGTAAGTTTATCAGCTCAAGTCGACTTCAAGTCAAGCTGAAATTCAAATCGCGATGAAATTATTTGCCGCGTCGATTAAACTTATCGTCAAAAATTTTTCGCTTGTC
>CAMNPA010000053.1 GCA_946547205.1 uncultured Selenomonadales bacterium
AGATTACATTCGCAACTACGATGAATTTTTGAAGTTGGCGAAGTGTGAAGATACACCCGATAAATGATGATTATTGGTCGTCGTCCGCCGCAGTGCCTGCTTTTCATGTGCACGGTGATAAATTCGGTAAGTTGGTCTCGCTGGAAGAATTTAAAAATATTCCGTTCAGAATAAAGCGCGTCTATTACATGTACGACACGGCGGAAGGCGTCGTTCGCGGCAAACACGCTCATAAAAATTTGGAGCAGATTCTGGTTTGCATTCACGGCAGCTGCAAAGTTTTGTTGGACGACGGGCACGAGAAAAAAATTTTTCCGCTGGAGAAGCCTTACGAATGTCTTTACATGCCGCGACACATTTGGGGCGAGCAATTCGATTTTTCTGCCGATGCCGTTTTGGTCGTATTTGCCGCTGATTTTTATGATGAGAGCGATTACATTCGCAACTACGATGAATTTTTGAAACTGGTGAAAGCCCATGAAGATTGACTTGGCAATTTTAAACAGACAATTTGAGCTGTATCAAGCCGAATATGAAAAAGCCGCTTTGAAAGTTTTGCGTTCGGGTTGGTATATTTTGGGTCACGAAGTCGCGGCGTTTGAAAAGGAATTTGCGGACTATGTCGGTGCAAAATTTTGCGTCGGCGTGAATTCCGGTCTTGACGCCTTGACTTTATCTTTGCGTGCTTTAAAAATCTGCGCGGGCGATGAAGTCATTGTTCCCGCGAACACTTACATTGCAACTGTTCTCGCGATAACGGCGAACGGAGCGACGCCCGTTTTTGTGGAGCCGGATGAATTTTACAATTTGGATTCGTCTAAGGTTGCAAAGGCGATAACTTCAAGAACAAAGGCGATAATGGTCGTTCATCTTTACGGGCAGGCTGCCGACGTTGAAAAAATTTCTAAGCTTGCACGCGAAAATAATCTGGCTCTCGTCGAGGACTGTGCTCAATCGCATGGCGCAAAATTTAACGGCAAGATGACGGGAACTTTCGGCAATATCGGTTGCTTCAGTTTTTATCCGACAAAAAATCTCGGCGGCTTCGGCGACGGCGGTGCGATTGTCACTGACGACGAAAATTTAGCTGCGACAATCGGGAAGTTACGCAATTACGGCAGCAAAGTCAAATATCACAACGAACTTGCGGGCGTTAATTCTCGTCTTGATGAAATGCAAGCGGCTCTTTTGCGCGTGAAACTTTCGCACCTTGATTCCTTGAACGACGAGCGGAAAAAGATTGCAGACAAATACTCTGCCGAGATAAAAAATTCGCGTCTGATTTTGCCGAAGATTCGCGACGGCGCGGAGCATGTTTATCATCAATTTGTCGTGCGCACGAATCAGCGAGAGGCGTTTAAAAATTTTCTGGAGCGCAACGGAATAAAAACCGTGATTCATTATCCGATACCGCCGCATTTGGCGGAATGTTATTCGCATTTGGGATATGGACGCGGCGACTTCCCGTTGACCGAAAAATATTCCGATGAGGTTTTGAGTTTGCCGATGTTCAACGGCATGACCGATGAAGAAATTAATTTTGTCATAGGAGTTTGCAATGAGTACGATGCTTAGAAAATTACAAGAGAAAGACGTTTCCGGAATGTTGGAATGGATGCACGACGAACGCGTGGCGCGGAACTTCAGGTTTGATTTTCTCTCAATGACGGAAGAAAAAGCTTTGGATTTCATCAACAACAGTTTCAACGACGAAAATCAACACTTCGCCATTGTCGACGAATCGGACAATTATCTCGGCACGATCAGCTTAAAAAATATATCCGCGACCGATAACAATGCGGAGTATGCGATAGTTCTCATGCACAAACATTGGGGCAAAGGTTTTGCTCAAAAGGCGACGGAAGAGCTTTTGCAATACGCTTTTCAAACGTTGCACTTGCACAGAGTTTATCTAAATGTTTTGGCGGAAAATCTCCGTGCCAACAATTTTTACAAGAAGTGCGGTTTCACTTTCGAGGGAACTTTCAAAGATCATCTGCGAATAACTGCATGGGGGGGGGGTTATAAAGATTTAAACTGGTATGCCGTCATGCAATGAATATGCATATAGATTTTTAAACGGTTTTTCACGTGGAAGGAGCGATTTTCATGGCGTCAATCAAACAAGAAGGTTCCGTTTGGACGATTCGCAACACCAAGGGCAACGAGCTTAAAGTTACGAGCGACGGTGCACGCGTGGTATCGATGCGTTTTCGCGACAAGAATTTCAAGAATCTTTTCCTGCTCAAAGACGACGCGTCAACGGTCACTGTCGACGGCGGCAACGATTTTGCAAACGTCACATGGCAAGCCGAAAAACTTTTCGAGGGCGTCAAATTCACGGCAAAGGTCGGCGACAAATCCGCGACGATTATTTACAGCTTGTCAAACGACAATGAGATAAGCATTCGTTACGAGGCGACGGGCATTGACGACATTTCAACGCAACTTATCTTCAGCGCGGACGCCTTGCCCGAAATCGATTTCCGTGCGTGTCAAAAAGGTGCGGCGTGGGAAAAAATTGACGGCGCGAAAAATTATCCCGTCACCGAACCTGCCGAAGTCATGATGGAAGTCGGAATGTTCGGCTACGATCCCGGTTGCCCGATTGATTATCTTGAAGCCGGTTTGAAAAATGCGGCTAATCTTTTCTGCGACGCGGCAAGTGTCGAATTCATCATCTACGCCACGGAAAACGCGATTCAAACTGAACCTGTCGACGGCGGCTTTGCAATCAAAACGAGCGGATCAAATGCGACGGACGGCAAACTCAAGGCGCAGACCGTTTACATGATTAAGAACCGCAAATGAGCTTTTAGGTTTTAGGTTTTAGGTTTTTTCCTAACAGCTAAAAGCTAACACCTAACAGCTAAAAGCTAAAACGGAGGCGATACTTTGAACATACACGAATACCAGAGCAAGGCGATTCTGCGCGGCTACGGCGTCAACGTGCCCGACGGCGGTGCGGCGTTCACGGTCGATGAAGCTGTCAAACAGGCTCAAACTCTCGGCGCGGACGTTACCGTTGTCAAGGCGCAAATTCATGCAGGCGGTCGCGGTAAAGCCGGCGGCGTCAAACTCGCTCGCAACTTGAACGAAGTCCGCCAATACGCGGAAGAACTTTTGGGCAAAACTCTCGTCACTCATCAGACCGGGCCCGAAGGCAAAGTTGTCAAACGTCTGCTGATTGAGGCAGGCTCGAACATCAAAAAGGAATACTACTTGAGTTTCGTCGGCGACAGGAAAGGTGCTTGCGTCGTGATGATGGGCTCGGAAGAAGGCGGCGTTGAAATTGAGAAAGTTGCTGCTGAAACGCCCGAAAAAATTTTCAAAGAGTACATTGACCCGGCGATTGGTCTTGCACCGTTTCAAGCGACGCGCATGGCTTACAAGATGAATTTTCCCAAAGAAGTCATTCGCAAAGTCACGAAGTTGATGATTAATCTGCACCGCGCCTTCGTGAAGAAAGACTGCTCGCTTGCCGAAATTAATCCGCTTGTCTTGACGGAAGAAAACGACATTATCGCACTCGACGCCAAGTTGAATTTCGACGACAGCGCGCTTTATCGTCATCCCGATGTTGAAAGTCTTCGCGACGAGACCGAAGAAGATTCCAAAGAACTTCACGCGGCGAAACTCGGTTTGAACTATGTTAATCTCGGCGGCAACGTGGCTTGCATGGTCAACGGTGCGGGATTGGCAATGGCGACTGTCGATATTTTGAAACACTTCGGCGGCGAACCTGCGAACTTCCTTGACGTTGGCGGCGACTCCACGCCCGAAAAAATTGCCGAGGCGTTTAAAATCATGCTCGACGGCGGACAGGCTAAAGGAATTTTCGTCAACATTTTCGGCGGCATAAACAAATGCGATCTCGTTGCTCAAGGCATCGTTGACGCGGCAAAAATCATCTCGCCCGACGGCAAATCGTTGCCCGTGCCCGTTGTCGTCAGATTGGAAGGTACAAACGTCGAACGCGGCAGAGAAATTCTCAAAGAATCTCCAATTGCCAACGTCATCATGGCTGAAACTATGGAAGGTGGCGCGGAAAAAATCGTTCAGCTCGTCAAGCAAGGCGCGTAAATTTTGACACCGACTAATTAAAAACGGTCGTTCGGCTTTTTAAACTGAACGACGTTTTTTGTTGCGGTAAGGAATAACTATCTGCTAAAATAATCGCAAGGAGGTCTTAACATGGGATTCTTTGACAGACTCAAAGCGGGCTTGACCAAGACTCGCGAAAAATTTATTGATAAGATTGACGAAATTCTTCACGGCTCAACCAAAATCGACGACGAACTTTTGGACGAGCTGGAAGAAACTTTGATAACTTCCGACGTTGGAATGGCGACGACCGAAAAACTTATCAGCGGACTGCGTAAGGGCGTGCGACGTGCCGAAATAAATTCTCCCGCCGACGTGAAAAATTTTTTGGCTAATCAGATTCGCGAAATTCTTTCCGAAGAAGAAGGCTCCGACGATTACGTTATCCCGCCGCGTGTGATTTTGATGATTGGCGTCAACGGTGCGGGCAAGACGACGACTATCGGCAAGCTTGCGGCTTATTACAAATCTCGCGGAAAATCTGTGATGATGGCGGCGGCTGATACTTTTCGTGCAGGAGCGATTGATCAGCTGGAAATTTGGGCTCAGCGTACCGGCGCGGCGTTCATCAAACATTCTGAAGGCTCCAATCCGTCAAGTGTTGCTCTCGACGCTGCAAGGTCAGCTCTCGCGCAGAAAATCGACGTTTTGCTTGTCGACACTGCCGGACGTTTGCAGAACAAGTTCAATCTTATGGAAGAGCTCAAAAAAATAAACCGCATACTCGGCAAAGGCATTCACGGTGCGCCGCACGAAGTCTTACTTGTTCTCGACGCGACGACAGGTCAAAATGCATTGCGGCAGGCGGAATTATTTTCGCAGACGGCTGGCATAACGGGCATCGTCTTGACGAAACTCGACGGCACGGCTAAAGGCGGCATGATTATCGGCATAAAAGAGCAGCTCAATATTCCCGTCAAATGGGTCGGTGTTGGTGAACGTCTCGACGATTTGCGCCCGTTCAACGCCAAAGAATTCGCAGACGCTTTGTTCGGAATTTAAAAGTTGTGTGTGTAACCGATTGAAAAGCCGAGCGTGTTGTAGCCGGGATTGTGTTTGCGCATACCGTTTGAAAAATGGCTGATTGAATAGCCGAGACTGATTGAATCTTGTTCGCGAAATTGCCACGTCAAACGCGGACCCAATCGCCATAAAAAACCGTAGCCGCGACCGTCGTAAGGATGAGCTTTATTGTAGAGCATGAAAGAGCCCGTAAGGTCTGCGCCCGCGTGGAATTTGCCGGAAATTTTTTTATCGTAGCGCAACATGAAAGCCGGGCCGATTCCGACACCGTTGCTGTCGTGGTGAACGCCGCCATCTTTTTTGGGATTTGTGTAGCCGACTGCTCGCGTGAACGTCAAGCCGCGCCAATAGCTGATGACTCCGTTATCGGTGACTTTCTCGAAAAAGTGGACGTTGTAATTGTTGACGTGGCGTTGATTGAACGAATTGCCCAAAAGATATTCCAGTTGAATCTCGTTGGCGTCGTCAAATGTCACGTCGTCGACTGAAGCAACTTTCGCAGGCTCGGCAGTCTTTTCAACGTCGGAAACTTCCTCGGCACTCGCAATGCCGCTTGAGAGCAAACCTATTAAACAAAACGTTGACAAAAATTTTTTCATGCGTTGACGCCTCCAAATTTTTTCCGCCAATTTATCACAGCGAAAATTTTTTGGCAAGGAACGACGATTTACAAACTATCAAGGGTGACGCTTTACAAATGAATTCGTGTGATTTGGAACGCATAAAAAACTTGTGCAAGAACGAAAAGTTGCGTTGGACGATGCATATAATGATCCGACTTTTGCAAAGAGGCATTTCATTGGACGACGTGATATGTGCGGTCAAGAACGGTGAAATTATCGAAAACTATCCCGACGATTATCCGTATCCGAGTTGTTTGCTTTTGGGACACGGTGAAGACGGGCAAGCTCTGCATGTCGTGTGCGGTGCAAGTGAAACCGAAGTTTGGTTGATAACGGCGTACAGACCTTCGCTTGAATTTTGGGATGAAGATTTGAAAACTCGAAAGGGTGAATGAGATGGCTTGTTTTGTTTGCAAAGGACAACTCGTCGATAAGCTGACGAATTTTTTGGCGGATCTTGGAGATTGTATCGTTGTTATAAAAAATGTTCCCTCGCAGGTTTGCATTCAATGCGGAGAAATTTCTTACAACAATGAGACGGCGCGCAAACTCGAAGAGATAATAAATTCAATTCGTCATTCGCCAACCGAAATCGCCGTTATCAATTACAATACGAGAAAAGTTGCTTGAATGGCATTAATCATGAGGTGATACTTTGAAAATTTTATTGACGAACGACGACGGAATTCACGGCGCGGGACTTTGGTCAATTGCAAACGCTCTGAAGGCTCACGGGCATTCCGTGACGATAACTGCGCCGATGTATCAGCAGAGCGGCATGGCTCATGCGTTGAGCGTTCTGCGTGAAGTCGAATACAAACGTCTGGACAATCCCGACTTTGAAGGCTGGATTTTTGACGGCACGCCAACCGATTGCGTTAAGATTTACCTTGAGGCTTTGAGCACCGAAAAATTCGACGCGCTGATTAGCGGCATAAACGACGGCGCAAATCTCGCTACGGACGTTTCGTATTCGGGAACTGTCGGCGCGGCATTGGAAGGTTTCCTGCACAATATCCCATCGATTGCCGTTTCTCGCGAAAGTAAATCAAACATTCCTTTCGAGACGGCGGCGGAGTTGACGATTTATTATCTGGAGAAAGTTTTAGCCGTTCAAAACGAAATTTTCTTGCACAACGTCAACTTCCCGAAAAAATTCCGCACGAACAAGGCTGAACTGTTGCTGACTCGTCTTGGCAAACGCGATTATCTCAACGCCTTCAAAAGCCGCACCGATGACGAAGGACGCACGTATTTTAAAATCGGCGGGACTGCTTGCGACATTGACGACAGCGAAGGCACCGACATTCACGCGGTCAATCAAGGCTTTGTTTCCGTCACGCCGCTCAATTCCGATTTTGCCGATTATTATTCGCTCGTTGAGCTTAGAAAAATCTTTCAGGGTTAAAATTTTATGGACGATTATACATGGAGAAAGCGGCTTGAGGCTCGGCGCAGGCGTCGTCGTCATGAAAGGCTGTTTGTTTTATTTTTGTTTATTCTGGCGTTGAGTGGCGTATTTTTGTATCATTCCGTTTACACCAAGACGCCCGAATATGCCATGCAAGAGATGGTTACCGCCTATAAAGCCGGCGACGCCGAAACTTTTCGTCGACACGTCGATTTGAATTCAATCACGCTCAAGGCTTACGACGATTTGACGAGCGATTTGTTCAAATACGACACGAATCTTTCTGAACGCGAGCGAAGTCTCTTTGAAAATTTTTACGTGCTGATTCG
>CAMNPA010000054.1 GCA_946547205.1 uncultured Selenomonadales bacterium
TCGATGAGCTGATGAGCTTCCTTCTGAATAATCATGCGGTCTTCGTCGGTGTTTGAATCGTTGGCGGCGTTGATTGCTTTTTCCTTGAGAGCGCGAAGAAGTTCTACAGTGTTGTCGACGGCACCGCCGGCAGTCTTCATGAGCGCAGAGTCGTTTTGAGTGTTTTGATTCGCCTGGTCAAGAGCACGAATTCTGACGCGCATACGTTCGCTGATTGCATAGCCGGACGCGTCGTCTTGAGCACTGGTGATTTTCATGCCGCTTGACGTTCTCGACAAGCTTTTGCTCTGCGCTTTGGAGTTCTTTTCGAGCGTGTTGACGGTGCGAACCGCGCCCAAGTTGTTTTTAACTACCATAGCCATGGTCAATTCCTCCTTGATGTGTCCCGAAAAAATCCCGGCGGACATTCCTATTGCCGCCAACAAACGAGCCGATTTGCTGCCCCGACCGTCGCCGAGACTTCGCCTCGCACGCGTGATGAGTTCGTGGGAACAGAACTCGCAATTATCTGCGGAAATTTTAGCAAAAAGTTTTAGCAGCGTCAATCAAAATGTGCTTTAATATTACGTCGTCCGGCGATAAAATTTTCTTAAAGCGTTGCGGCTGAAAAGTTTTTTGTGTAAAATGTATCAGCTATTAATGACGGCAGGAAGGTGAGAGCTTGAGATTGGACAGGCGGCAGGCGAACGAGTTGCGCGAAATTTTTTTGCGGCGGCGTGTGCAAAAATTTCCGGCAGGCTCGGCACTGATCGAAGTCGGAGATACAAAAGTTCTCTGCGCGGCGACGATTGAAGATCGAGTTCCGTATTTTTTGAAAGGCACGGGCACAGGTTGGCTCACTGCGGAATATTCAATGTTGCCCGGCGCGTCGGCAGAACGTGTGATTCGCGACAGTCGTTCAATCAAAGCAAACGGTCGGGCAATGGAAATTCAGCGGCTGATTGCTCGTTCATTACGCGCAGTGACTGATTTGACGGCGATTGGCGAACGAACGATAACGATTGACTGCGATGTTATTCAAGCTGACGGCGGCACGCGCACGGCGTCGATAACCGGAGCATTTGTCGCGCTGGTCGAGGCTTGCGAAACGATTTACAAAGTCGGCGGCACTTTCCCTGTCACGGATTTTGTCGCGGCAATTTCGGCGGGCATCACTTCAGACGGCGAAAATATTTTGGATTTGAATTACGCGGAAGATTCGGCGGCATTTGCTGATTGCAACGTCGTGATGACCGGCGCGGGCGAACTCGTCGAAGTTCAAATCACTGCCGAAAAAAAATCTTTCACTCGTGCGCAACTCAATGACCTGCTGAATTTGGCGGAAGTCGGCATCGCGGAGCTGTTTGATTTGCAGAAAGACGCTCTCGGCAGAAATTTGGTTTGGCGCGTCGGCAGAGTAGGTTGAAATTTTAACACCATTCAAAGCTTTTGAAACGATTAACGGACAGGAGGATTGAACATGAAAAAAATTTTGCTCGCGTCGAAGAATTCGGATAAAGTCAAGGAGATTCGCCTTATCCTCAAAAATCTGCCGCTCGAAATTTTATCGCTCGCCGAATTTGACGCAATGCCCGACGCTGTGGAAGACGGCGCGACGTTTGAAGAAAATGCACTCATCAAAGCGCGATTCTTTTCCGAACGCACGAAACTTGCCGCACTCGCCGACGATTCGGGATTGGAAGTTGACGCGCTCAACGGTCTGCCCGGCGTTCACTCTGCACGATTCGCAGGTTATCACGCCGACGACATCACCAACAATCAAAAACTTCTTGACGAGCTGAAAAAAATCGGCGTCACTGAATCTGCGGCGGCTTATCGTTGCGCAATGGCTTTTATCGACACGGACGGCACCGAATTTATCACGCGCGGCAAAATCGGCGGCACGATTAAAACCGTTGCAAAGGGCAGCGGCGGTTTCGGCTACGACCCGTATTTTTACATTGACGCGCAAAGGACAATGGCTCAACTTCCCGTCGACGAGAAAAACCTAATCAGTCATCGCGGCAAGGCTCTGCGCGCAATGGCTTTGAAACTTCAAGAGCGTTTTACATAAAATTTTTGACTGGGAATTGAAAACAACCGATTCTTACTTCCTCGTCCCTAGTCCTATATGAAAGGAGGCAAGTCGCACTCTTCGGAGAGCGGCACCTGACGTGAAAATTGGACTAATCAGCGACACTCACGGAAATTGGTCGGCGATTGATCAAGCAGTCAGCATCGCGCAAAATATGGATATGTGGCTGCACATGGGCGACTGCACGCCCGACGCTGAATATTTGCAATCATTGCTTGACGTTCCTGTTTATGGCGTTGCCGGCAACTGCGATTGGCCAACCGGAAAAATTTGCTACGAACGAATCATCGACGCCGAAGACCACAAAATTTTTATCACTCACGGACACAATTACGACGTGCGCTACACACAGGAATACATCATGGAGGCGGCTGAATCGCAGAACGCCGACATTGCGGTTTACGGGCACACGCACATTGTTGAATATCTCATGGGACCGCCGATTATTTTAAATCCCGGCAGTGCGTCTCGTCCGCGCGACGACACTCGCGGCTCGTTCATGGTAATGGAGCTTGAACGCGGCAATGATCCGCGAATTACCGTCGTCCGCATGAAACACCGTTGACAATTCAGTTTGAAGTATGAATTTCAATCTCGCAATCTTGTAATCTTGCAATCTCGCAATCTTGGAGTTTGGGGGATTTTTTTTTGAACGCAAGAGATATAGACATGTTGCGCGGCTCGTTGTGGGACAAGATAATTTTGTTCGCGCTGCCACTGGCATTGACGGGCGTAATGCAACAACTTTTGAACGCGGCGGACGTTGTGACGCTCGGCAAATTCGTCGGCAAAAATGCAATGGCGGCTGTCGGCAACAATATATCAATGGTCGGGCTAATCGTGAGCTTGCTTATGGGCTTGAGTCTCGGCGCGAACGTCGTCATCGCACAAAGCATCGGCGCAAAAAAATTTGACCGTGCACAAGCGGCAGTCAGCACAGCGTTCAGTTTGTCAATCGCGGCGGGAATTTTTTTCTGCGTCGTCGGAGAAATTTTGGTCGCGCCGATTTTTTATCTGCTTGAAGTGCCGGAACTCGTCGTCGATATGGCGGAATCTTATCTGCGAATTTTTTTGCTCGGCTTACCGGCAATGAGCTTGTACAATTTCGAGGCGGCAATCTTCCGCAGCAAGGGCGACACGCGAACTCCGTTAATCGCATTGGCGGCGGCAAGCGGCGTAAACATCGTGCTCAACCTGCTGTTCGTCCTGCAATTCGATCTGGGAATTTCGGGCGTTGCAGTCGCTACAGTCATTGCCAACATCGTCAGCGCAATAATTTTATTCCGCGCACTGCTCAATTCGGAAGGCGTCATCAAACTCAACCTTAACGCGCTGATTGTCGATCGCGAAGAATTATTCGAGATTGTGCGAATCGGACTGCCCGCAGGCGTTCAAGGAATGGTTTTTTCGCTGTCAAACCTTTTGATTCAAGCTGCGATAAATTCACTCGGTGCGGATGCAATGGCGGCATCGGCGGCGGCGTTCACGATTGAGATAAATGTTTTCTGCGTTGTCAACGGCTTCGGACAGGCGGCAACGACTTTTGTCGGACAGAATTACGGCGCGGGAAATTTTCAACGTTGCAAGCGAGTTACGTGGGTATCAATGGGCTTGAGCGCGATTTTCATGCAGACGTTGTGCTTTGTGATTTTATTTTTCGCCGAAGAAGTTTTGAGCCTCTTCAACAGCGACCCGGAAGTAATTCGGCTCGGAGTGATTCGGTTGTGGTACATCGTCGCGCCCGAACTCGTCAACGTTTTAATGGAAGGTTTATCGGGCTCACTGCGCGGCTACGGAATTTCATTAACGCCCGCCGTGATAACGTTGATTTGCGTTTGCGGTGTTCGCGTGACGTGGGTATTCACAGCCTTTGCAAAAATTCCGACTTACGCGACGTTGATGGCGGTCTATCCAATCAGCTGGTTCATCACGACGATTGTACTCGTTGCGGCTTACAACTATCACATGAAACGCCTCAAGCCCGCACGAAAATAATTTGCGTGTGTGTTATTCGTCAGCCTTTGATAATTCCGACTTACGCGACGTTGATGATAGTCTATCCAATCAGCCGGTTCATCACGACGATTGTACTCGTTGCGGCTTACAACTATCACATGAAACGCCTCAAGCCCGCACGAGCTTAAACGTTGATTAGAACAGCCGCGCAGTATTGAAAAAACGCCGTTGCCTTGATATAATTCTGAAAAATATTGTCGGAGAAGGGAGCGAGTCAATCATGAGTATCAGAAAATTTTTCCGCTCAATATTTAATTCTGCACTTCAGCGCGGTCAAGTGATGGTCTTGTATGCTTTGCTTATTCCGCTCCTATTCCTGTTCGTCGGCGTCGGCATGGATTTAGGTTGGTACTATCTCAACGTGTCACGTCTCCAAAATGCGGCGGACGCGGCGGCTTTGGCGGGCGCATCTGCTCTGGTCAAGGAAGAAGATTTCAATAATTATTTGGTTATCGCTCTTGCTCCAAACAAATTGCCCGCTGACTTTGACGACTACGCAGACGTTTTCAAAAATACTTTCGACGCAAGTACAATCGCCAACGGCAAACTAAGCAACTATCACAAAATAGACGACATTAAAGAGACGCTCAAAAAAGGTCGTGACAGTGCTGAAGAATACACACGAAAAAATTTGGAAGACACTGCGGAAGTAAAAGCTTCTGATGACAATACGAGCACCTTGAGCGCGACGGACTATTGGAGTATTTCAAAAAAAGATGTCGACAAAAAAGTCAGCGGAACAATCGAACTCAAATATAAAATCGTTGACGGCAAAAACGACGTTTACGGTCCGTTATATTATGTGGTGTCATTGCGCGAAAAAATTCGTCATTTCTTTTTGCCCGGTTGGTTTGACGACATGAATGCTCCCGTTAAGGCGGTTGTGCTTTTGAAACCGCATTACAAAGGCTTGATAGACCCTATGGAACAGTTGGAACGTACAAAGGTTATCGACAACTGGGAATATACAAAAGAATATAAAGACCCTGCAACGGGATTGTCCGTTTCGGGCGGCAAATGGAATCACTATCAAGCAGGTATTAGAAGTAATAGTAATTATGGAATAAGGTACACAAGCGGCAATGCTTATCGAAATGAAAGCGTAATTGTCAAGACAAGCAGAAAGACATCAGGCAAGAACGTCATCACGAGCGCGGACGGCAGCAGCGGCGAAGCAACCGATGCAAACGGCGGCAAATGGTATTCGTCAGACGAAGTGGATTCGATAAACATTGACTTTCGTGCCGAAGTTAAAGGAAAATTTTCGTCGGATTGGGATCTCGGATATGACTTCCCTGAAACAGGACATTCATATCAGTTTACGGAAAACAGCTGGTCTGCCACAAACGGTGCGGATAAAAGAATCCTTTTCAATGCCGAATTTGACGAGGCATTTCCGACACGCGACACCTCAAAACAAGCCGATCCTCTCTGGGTAAGAATTGAGAGCGACCCGATTAAAAATCCTTATACGGGCGCGGGAGTCAGCAACTTTAATTCCGTGCGCCAAATCACTCTCAACTTCAATACCGACAACACTCAAGTTGATGATAAAGACAATCCGCATTATTACATTAATCGCCCGTATGTTGTTTTCTACACCGGCCCCGAAAACATAGACTATACCACGGACGCAAACGGCGTGCTGATTCGTCACTCGCAACCCGTCGTCATCAACTTGAACGACAATTTGAACGCGATTATCTACATGCCCGAAAGTCCCGTCATCATAAACGGCAACAACAAAAAATTTAAAGGCTTCGTTATCGCCAAATGTTTTCTGCAGACCGTGACAAGCGAAGAAATGACGAATAACAGCAAATTCTATTTATACGACGGCTTCAACACTCCGACGCTCTTTCGCGGCAACTATGTCGAAGGTACCGACGGCAACAGTAATACGGTTTACTTCAAGCCCGATGACTTGCTTGACAGAAATGAGATTGATCCGAATTACTTGGCAGAAGACACCACAATAACTGAAGACGGTTCCGGCAACGTCGTTGTCCGTGAAAAGCTCAAGGTCAACAACTACATTCTGCTGAATTATACCAAAGCCGACCATGACACATACGCCGTGACGGAAGACGGCAAACTTAACGAAAACAAAACTTTCGCGGCATACGTCAACGCCACCTACAAGGAAAAATATAAAACCGTCAGCGGGCTCAGCGATTCGCAAATTACGGCGGTCTCTTTCCCCGACGAAAACTATAACGAAACGACGGCTACCTACTACGTTGACAGCAGATACGTTTCTTCCAACAAAGAGAACGACAACTATGTCAAGGTACTTGTCAACGGTTCGACAATGTATGCCGACAAAAAAAAGTTGCCGTATGTCAAAGTCAGGTTCAATGCTAATTATTTTTACGTTTGTGTTTCCGACCTTCAGCTTCTCAAGGATAGCAACGGCAATAAAAACGGTAACAAGGGCGTCCGTATGGTTGACGCTACTGACGGAGACAAGGATATTTATGTGAATCCCACCAGCATTGATCAGTACGGCGACAGCTGGAAAATCGACAGGGCTTATTGGGATACGCAAGGCAACTGGAAGAATTGGCAAAAAGATAAGGTTGAATTCTCGGCAGATGGGACTTACTTCATGCTCAAATCGGAAATAGCCGCATTGACGACAGACCCGCAAGTTATTGACACGTATCGAAAAATCACCTATACCGACGGAGACGAGGAAAAAGTCAAATACGCCAAAGCAGGCGAAAAACTCTATTACACGAAAGTTTATAACAACGAGAAAAATCATGACAATTACATCATCGTCGACGAAAACGGCAACATGTTGACAAAATCCATCACTGTGCCCGAAGTTTTGACTGCCACAGACGAAGATTCAAACGTCGCGCTGAAGAGTAAGGCGGAACGTGTTTTCGGTCTGGCGTCCGAAGCACCTTTGCGAGATTATTGGAAAACTTACACACGTTATCCCAATGGCACGCCGGAAACCGACAGAGCCGACGAGGTACCGCCGGAATTGCCAGGTGATAAAAAACCGAATATCGTTGACGGCAAATACAGAGGAAACAGTGAATATCGTTTGTATGAAGATTATCGTATTCCTGCATTGGAGCGCGTCTACAAAAGATCAACCTTCAATCTCAACGAAGAATCTTACTACAGCTATTTCGACATTGAGGAGTTGTGGCGTGTCAATTACACTTATCTGAATGTGGACGAATTCAATCACACCGTCGACAGAAAAGAAAGCGACAACTGGAAAGTTGAGGATATGTTCTTCACGGCAAAGCGAGCCGCTTGGATTGACTAAAAAAAAAATTTTTTCGGTACTCGTCGCAGGAAAATTCTGCGGCGAATTTTTTTACTCATTCGCAACATGAAGG
>CAMNPA010000055.1 GCA_946547205.1 uncultured Selenomonadales bacterium
TATCGACATGCTTATCGGCACGAGTTACGGGCTGATTTCGGGATTTTTCGGCGGCGCGGTCGATAACGTCATGCAACGTTTCATTGAAATTGCCGGTTCAATTCCGACACTGGTTATCATCTCGATTTTGGCAATTTTCATGGAAAAAGGCATCGGGCTTGTTATCGCGTCACTTTTGATAACCGAATGGATAAGCATGAGCAAAATTGCGCGGGCGGAGTGTCTGAAACTCAGAGAGCGCGAATACGTTTTGGCAAGCCGCACGCTCGGCGCGGGCAGTTTCCGACAAATATTCCGACAGATTTTGCCGAACACAATCGGCCCGATAATCACGCAGGTCATGTTTTCAATTCCCGTCGCGATTTTCACGGAAGCATTTTTGAGTTTCGTCGGCGTCGGAATTGTCCTGCCGCAATGTTCAATCGGCTCGTTAATCGAAGCGGGCTTTGGGAACATAACGATTTTGCCGTATCAGATTTTGCCGCCGATTTGCGTTTTGGCAATTCTCATGCTCGGATTCAATCTGATAGGCGACGGCTTTCGTGAGGCGTTGGCTCCGAAAATTGAGGACATGTAAAAAAAAATCCCTCCGACATTCGCCGAAGGAATTTTTGATTTTTCGAGGTTACATCAGCCGAAAATATTTTCGATGCCGTGACGGATAGCATCGCCCGTGCCTTTCGTTCTGAAAACAGCCTGTGCGGCCACGACTGCAAACGGACTTGCCAAACCGCCGAGAATTGTATTGAACGCGACCGAGTTTGCCAGTCTCTTGCCAAGTGCTTTGTTCTTGTCACCGTTGCTCATGTTCTTGTAAGCGTCAGATTGGACAAAATCTCTTAAGGCGTCGCCTTCCGAAAATCCGCGCTCAATCAGAAGTGTAACTCCGGCGATAACAACTTCCGTTGCAATTCCGCCTCGCACACAATCCAGTTGATCCTCGCTGAGGATTTCGTCCTTAAGGATAGCCTCGTTGTTGATTGCCATTGCGTTTGTCATTTTAATCAGTCTCCTTTTGATTTTAATTTTTTTGATTGGCTGTTTGCCTTTCTGTCTCGCATACGTTCATTACGAGACTTTGTTACACGCTCCGAAAAAAATTTTCCGTTCAAAATTTCCGCTTTCCGAAACTCGAAGGCAAAATCGGGCACATGTCCCAAAAACGCGCTCAGAGCCTCTCAGACGCGTTTTAATTTATCAACGATAATTTTCCCGTCAAGGCACCTGTCGACGCGTTACAGCGAACGTCAGGCGCTTTAACGGGCATTTTTAAAATCAGGCAGGTATCAGCAATGAACGAAAACATTCTTTCAGTCCGAAACCTGGACATCACGTTTCGCACGAACGCCGGGGACATCCATGCAATTCGCGGCGTCAATTTCAACTTGCCGACTGGAAAAACCGTTGCACTCGTCGGCGAGAGCGGCTCCGGCAAATCCGTCACAATGAAGGCGGTCACCGGGCTTTTGGACAGCAACGCAATAATCAACGGCGGGCAAATTCTCTACGGCACCGAAAATCCCGTCGACCTGTTGACAATGCCGAAAAAAACTTTGCGACGGGAAATCAACGGGCGGCAAATCGCGATTGTCTTTCAAGACCCGATGACCAGCTTGGATCCGACAATGCAAATCGGCGACCAAATTACGGAGGGGCTGCTCCTTCACAAAAAAATTTCCAAAGCGGACGCACGCAAAAAAGCCGTCGAACTTTTGAAACTGGTCGGGATTGCCGAAGCGCGAAAACGCATGGAAAACTATCCGCACCAACTTTCGGGCGGCATGAGACAACGAATCGTCATTGCCTGCGCGCTGGCGTGCGAGCCGAAAATTTTGGTTTGCGACGAACCGACAACGGCACTTGACGTGACAATTCAAGCGCGGATTTTGGATTTGATAAAAGAACTTCAGCGGCAAATGGGCTTGTCGGTGATTTACATCACGCACGATTTAGGCGTCGTGGCGAAAGTCGCGGATTTCGTCAACGTCATGTATGCGGGAAAAATCGTCGAAGTCGGCACAGTCGAAGAAATTTTCTACGACCCGCGCCACCCGTACACGTGGGGACTTTTGGCGGCAATGCCCGATTTGGAAACCGACGACGAGCGACTGTATTCGATTCCCGGCAGCCCGCCGAATCTTCTGCACGAACCGAAAGGCGACGCATTCGCGGCACGAAACAAATTCGCTATGAAAATCGACGAGCGGGAAACTCCGCCGATGTTTCAAATCTCGGAAACGCATTTCGCGGCGACGTGGCTGTTGCACCCCGACGCGCCGAAAGTTGACTTGCCGCCCGAATTGAAGGCGCGGCTTCTTCGTTCAAGAAAGGCGGCAAATTATGTCTGAACCGTTACTCAAAGTAAAAAATCTTCGCCAGCACTTCAAAATTTCGCGCTCTTTTACAGTCAAGGCAGTCGAAGGCGTGAGTTTTGAAGTTTACGCGGGCGAAACTTACGGGCTTGTCGGCGAGTCGGGCAGCGGCAAAACGACAATCGGGCGCAGTATCATTCGACTTTATGACCCGACGGACGGCGAAATTTTCTTCGACGGCAAAAAAATTTCGGGCAAGCTCGACGACGCGACGGAAAAAATGTTGCGTCAAAACATGCAGATGATTTTTCAAGATCCGATGTCTAGTCTGAACCCGCGGAAAAAAATCGGCGACATTATCGCGGAAGGTTTGGACATTCACGGGCTTTGCGCCACGAAAGAGGAACGCAAGGCGCGAGTCGGCGCAATCTTGAAAAAAGTCGGATTGTCGCCCGCGCACGCCGAACGTTATCCGCAGCAATTTTCGGGCGGGCAGCGGCAACGTGTCGGAATTGCTCGTGCGCTGATTATGAATCCGAAACTCATCATAGCCGACGAGTGTATTTCCGCGCTCGATGTTTCAATTCAAGCGCAAGTCGTCAACCTCATGAAAGATATTCAGGCCGAAACGAAATGCGCCTATCTTTTCATTGCCCACGATTTGAGCATGGTTAAATACATTTCCGACAGGATTGGCGTCCTTCACAAAGGCCGCCTCGTCGAGACCGGCTTGACGCGGGAAATTTTTTCAAATCCCGTGCATCCGTATACTCGCAGTCTTCTTTCTGCAGTTCCGCAACCGAATCCGGTTGTCGAGCGTCGCAGACATCTTGTTTCGTTTGATTCCGACAACGTCGGCGGTGACGGTGAAATCGTCAGAGTCAGTGCGACGCATAGCGTTTTGGAAAATTTCTGAGTTCGGTTTCACTCTTTCTTTCTCAAAAAATTTTTAGAGAGGCATTCACTGAGGTGAGTGTTTTTTTTTGGAAGTGTTACTCTCTCTTTTTTATTTTTTGTTTAAATATGTTGAGTTGTTATTTCATTTTAAGGTTTATTTTCTGGTTTTAATTTATCACAGATTTAGTTTTAAGTAGTGAATTTCGCCTTTGACTTTTAGTTTTTTCTTTTTTGTTTTGAAACAATAGATTTCTCTTTGTTTTTACTTGCTTGTTTTGTTTGTTTTGTTTACTTTGTTATATGTTTTAGAGTGGCGGCGATAAGTCCAAAAAATGGCGTCATGACGCGAAAAAATCAAGGTTAGAAATGCTAGTCATGACTAGCATTTCTAACCAATCGACTAGCAATAACGAAATTCGTGCTAGCGATAAATTGCTAGCGACTAGCATTTCTAGGAAAAAGCAACTAGTATTTCTAGTTTTCATCGCTAGCATTTCTAACCGAAATCGAGGAAAAAGCGACTAGCATTTCTAACCGAAATCGAAAAAAGCGACTAGCATTTCTAACTGAAATTCGCCTTTTTCCGAAAAGTCTGAACATTCCTGCTTTATTTTACAGTTGCCGGGGTCACATTGACTTTTCCAAAATTTTGGTCTATGTTAAGTGCGCCGCGAAATAAAAAATCGTCCCGATGACACAAGCGGGCATGTATCGCAAAAAATAAATTTTCGTTTTTGAAACTATTTATGCCGGAGCATTGACGACAAATTGTCGCAAGCGTTGTTTTGCTGACGGAGGCTGAGTTATGACACAAAACACTAATGATGACATGCTGAATTCGCCGATTTTCTGCAACAAGATCTATCAGAGCAACCTTCTCATTGGGGCGCGAAAAAATTTTGATCTGTTCGGCATGAAAATTTTCCTTTTGAGCTTGCAGGGACTCAATCCGCATTTTTCAATTCAAGACAAAATATTCGACCAAAAATTCAAAGAGTTGCTTATTCCGTCGGCAAAGCTCAAAGAGGTTTTCGGCAACAACTGGTATCTGCACCAGATAAAGACGACGTGCAACAAGCTGTTCGATTCGACGATCGAAGTCGACCAACCGAACGGCGTTATTGAGCTTCGTCATTTGTTTCGCCGACTCGAATACGTTCCGTCCGAAGGGCTTTATGTTTGGTTTGATGACGTTTTGCGCCCGTATGTTCTGGATTTGCTGGATACTCGGGGTTTTACGCAAGTCGATGCTCCGTCTCTCCTCAAGTTGTCGTCGACATATGCGATTCGGCTTTTGGAAGTGATGTTGCAGTATCGGAACTTCGAGAAATTCAAAATTCGTCGGGAGATAATACGAACATTGAAGGTGAGCGAATTGCGCTTTATGCTCAACGTTCCCGAGGGCACATACCAAGGACGTTTGAACAACTTCAAAAAGTTCGTGTTGGAAAATCCGGTACGTGAGATTAACGAGCGGACAAACTACAGAATGAGCCTTCAGACGATAAAGAGCGGGCGGCAAATTGTCGCTTTTGAATTCAAACTTGACACAAAGCTGGTACCGAATGTCGAAAATAACGAGCGAAGAACGCCCCTCGTCCACGAAGCGATAGATGCGCTCCAGTCATTGGGTTTCACGGAAAAAGTTGCCTTCGCCATTTTCAAAAAGTGCATTGACGTTGACGATTGCTTTTCCAGGATTAATCGCGCTCAAGCTTTGCTTGCTCGTTCCAAAATGCCGATACGAAACCGAGAAGGCTTTTTGCGCAAAGCGATTGAACAGGATTGGCGACTTTACGGCAGCAAATACAAATCGAAAAAAACTACGAACATCGCCGCCGAAAACGAAACTCACATAAGGGCTTCTTCAACCAAGTCGCTTGCCGAAGTGTTCGCGCCTATTATGGAAACATTAAGAAAAGCTGCGACGACGATGCCGAAAATTGAGTATGATGACACGCCGCCCGCCGAAACGAACAAATACAACATTTCCCCGGAGCTCATGCAAAATCTCAAAGATTGGATAAGAGAAGGGCGCGGCATGGAAAGCGTCAAAATGGTTTTGAAAGAGTACGGCTTGACGGTCGAACGGTTCCGAAAAGAATTTATGTGATGCAATAAAAAAACTCCCTCGTCGAATAAACGAAGGAGCAATGTTCAATTGTCTTGATTTATGTCGGTCGGATTTTTTGGTAAGCGCGAATTCAGTTATTAACTTCGTTGGAAGAAAAGCGAACGTAACAGGCCTTGCCGCGCTTTTTCGACTCGTAAAGTGCTTTGTCCGCCAACAAATACAACTTTTTGAAATCGTAATTGCCGAAGTCTGTCGCAATGCCTATGCTGCAGGAAAAATGTTCCGCTTGTCCGACTTTCAAAACGGCAAGGGCATGTAAAATTTCTTGTGAGACTTCGTCTGCTCTTTTGAGCGAAAAAACTGACATGCCGGGCATGTAAACCATGAACTCATCGCCGCCGACGCGCCCGATTATGTCGTTCGTGCGAAAAGCGCGCTCCAAAATCATTCCGAACGCTTTTAAAACTTCGTCGCCGATTTGATGCCCGTAAGTGTCGTTGACGTGCTTGAAGTTGTCGAAATCGAGAATCATCAAAACTGAAACGTCGGACGGTTTTTTGTTCGCAATCGCGGCTTTGGCCTCTTCCTCGAAAGACCGCTTGTTGAAAAGACCGGTCAACAGGTCGTGCTTGCTTTTATTCTTCGCCTCGTAAAATTCTTGCGAAAAGCGTGCGACGTACCAGCGGATAAACAAAAAGACTACGCCCAAAATCACCAGCGCAGTGGCCGTCGTCGTCAAAATATACCGCTCGATAATTTTTTCAAAACCTTTTGTTGATTGTGAAGTCATGAGCGCACCGACAACGGCGTTGTCGCTCTCCTGCCGAATCGGGATAATGTACGCCTGACAAGTTTGCCCGTTGATTTGAAATCTTCGGCACCAAAGTTGCGAACCGCGAGTCAACGTGTAATTTCGTATGTACTCCAGCGCGTTCGTTTCCACGGAGCGATTTCCGTCTTTGTCCGTTATCGAAGTCATTTCCGCCGTGTCTTCAAAGAAAAAAGTCACGTCAACATTGGTTTGCTTTTTCAAGTCGTCGACGATCGCCGTTTCGTCCGAGACGTTAAAATTCATTCCGCGCCAAACATGTCCGTCGGGTTTTCTGCCGTAATCGCCGTAGCCGTGACTGGAGTACAGAGCCAACGCCGCCAACGCAGTCGATTTCAAATTGCCTTGCTTTTCGTCGTAGAGACTGTCGCGAAATTGCACGAAACCTATCGTCAGCGCAATCACAGCGAAGACCATTACCGGTATGCAACTCGCTATCAAAAGTTTTGTGCTGTACTTCATTTCAGCTCACCTAAATCGAATCTTTGTAAAGGACGGCAATGCCGGTATCGATTGAGACATTTTTTCCGGTGTAAGTGCCCTTCAGAGCTTCGAGAGCGATTTTGATTCCGTTGTAACCCATAAGTTGTGGTTTCTGTTGCAAGGTCGCGTAAAGTGCCCCGTCGTTGAGCAAGTTCAAAATCGCGTCGGAAGTATCGAAGCCGACAACTATTTGTTTTGAATTCGAGTCTTTGATTTGTTCGCCGAGAGCCAATGCCGTGCGCTCGTTTGAACCGAAAAAGGCGACGTAGTCGGGATGTTCGATAACGAAATTTTTTACGCGTTGCGGGTCGTCTTCCATGAAAAAAGTTTCGGTAAGTTCAAAGTCGCTGCCTTCAAAAATCTTGCGAAAACCTTCGACGCGCAACCTCGTACTTGTGACGTTCGATTTGTTCACCGTCAAGCCAATTTTGCCGGAAGATATTCCCGCTTCTTTCAAAGCTTTTTTCATCGTTTCGCCGGCAACTCTGCCCGCCAATTCGTTGTTGGTCGCCAAAAACGCCACGCAATCGAATTCGGCGGCATTGTCCACGAAAATAATTTTGACGCCGGCTTGAGCTGCTTTTTCCAAACTTTCGTTGACGCCCGTCGGAGAACTTGCCGCAAGTAAAATTGCTTCCGCGCCGTCCTCAACGGCCTGTTCGATACAAAGTCTTTGGGGCAGATCTTCATTAACGTCGGGCGCAATCCATTTGTAATCCGTGTCGCCGAATTCCGCAACCGCATTGCGACAACCCGAATCAATCGACTTCCAAAAATCGTCCGCCAAATCCATCGTTATCAGGTAAATTTTGTGCGAATTCTTTTCGGCGGG
>CAMNPA010000056.1 GCA_946547205.1 uncultured Selenomonadales bacterium
TGATGTTGGAGCCTAGAAAGTCCGTCACGGCGATTATCGGGCTTGAAAAAATTTCCGCGCAAAAAAAATCGTCGCACGAGAAAAATTGTGCGGACTGTGATAAATTTGATTGTCCGATGAGGAAAGTTTAACGTCGGCAATGATGTTGGAGCCTCGCAAGTCCGTCACGGCGATTATCGGGCTTGAAAAATTTTCCGCGCAAAAAAAATCGTCGCACGAGAAAAATTGTGCGGACTGTGATAAATTTGATTGTCCGATGAGGAAAGTTTAACGTCGGCAATGATGTTGGAGCCTCGCAAGTCCGTCACGGCGATTATCGGGCTTGAAAAATTTTCCGCGCAAAAAAAATCGTCGCACGATAAAAACTGCGCGGCGTGTGATAAAGTTGATTGTCCGATGAGGAAAATTTAACGTCGGCAATGATGTTGGAGCCTCGCAAGTCCGTCACGGCGATTATCGGGCTTGAAAAAATTTCAGCGCAAAAAAAATCGTCACATAAGAAAAAATGCGCGGACTGTGATAAATTTGATTGTCCGATGAGGAAATAATTCATGCTAAAGTTTTTCAGGGAGATGTTGAGACGTATGAGACGAAACGACCCGTGTTGGTGCGGCAGCGGCAAAAAGTACAAAAAATGCCACGAGGATTTTGATGCGAGAATCGGCGAGATGAGATTCATCAAGGCGAAAAATCAAGTTCGACCGCCAAAACGTCTGATAAACAACGCGGCGGACATCGAAGGCATTAAACGTGCGGCAGTCATCAACACGGGCGCGCTTGATTTGATGAGTGAACTCGTTCGCGAAGGCGTTGACACTTTGACGCTGAACAATGCCGCTCATGAATTTATCGTAAGTCACGGCGCAAATCCCAGCTGCTTGAATTTTGAAGGCTTTCCGAAGAGCATTTGCATTTCAATTAACAACGTCGTCTGTCACGGCATTCCGTCGCGAAAAGAAATTCTCAAGGCGGGCGACATTCTCAACATTGACATCACGACAGACCTTGACGGCTATTTTGCTGATGCGTCGCGAATGTACACCGTCGGCGAAATTTCTGCGGAAGCTCGGCGATTAATCGACGTGACGCGCGAAATTATGGAAGCGGGCATTGCGGCGGCTAGACCGTGGCATTTCGTCGGCGATATTGGTGCGGCGTGCGGCAAGATGGCTTACGATAACGGCTACTCTGTCGTTACTGATTTGGGCGGTCACGGCGTCGGCAAGGCGTTTCATTTGGAACCGTTCGTCAGCCACGACTGCAAAGCCGATACCGGGATGTTGCTCGTGCCGGGAATTGTGCTCACTGTCGAACCGATGATTAATGCCGGCGATAAACACGTTACGACCGATGAAGACGATCATTGGACTGTTCGCACTGCTGACGGCTCCTTGTCGGCGCAATGGGAAAAAACCATTTTGATAACCGAGACCGGCGTTGAAGTTTTGGCAAGCTGATTTAAAGGTAATGCGCAAAAGTTTTTTTCAGCTTAATCATCACGTCGATCAACCAATCGAATTGTTCATGCCACGCGGTTTTATCGTCGAAGGAAACGGGCTTTGATATAACAATGCAGCTTGCCTTCTTTGCAGGCAACTCGCGCCAATCAAAATTCAAGCCGCTCTCTGATTCGATAGCCTCTTTGTTATCAAGGAGCGTGCGGAATAAATCTTTGTTGTTGTGGATGTAAATTTCCGCGACAAGGTTTTTATACTTGCGGACTTGCGAAATTCTTATGATACAAGCGGAAGAACCTATGCTGAAGTCAAACCAATTATCCGTTGTCGGCTTGCGACGTTTGAAATTTTTGGCGAACGATTTTTTTTGAAAAGCGTATTCTTGGAACGCAACCCAATAATCTCGACGCTGCAGTTGATTATCGTTGATGGCTTCGGTCTTGCGCAATTCCTTAGTCCAATCGTTGGGCTTCTCGATAATTTCAAACTTAACGGCGGGCGCGGAAGTTCCGATGCGATAAAGTTTTATTTCGCAGAGAAAAAATCCGATTGTCTCGTTTGTATTATTGTTCAGCCACTCGATGGCGGCTCGATGTTCTTCGCGAGCATGTTTGACGAGCCAAATAATTATTTCTGCCGACTTGCCCGCCGCGTAAGTTATCAACTTGCCCAAATGATCGTGATTCGTATCTTCCAATTGATTTTCGATGATAATTTTTCGATTGGTGCCGGTCTCGACAGCCAAAATGTCAACGTGAAAATCTCCGACGTCAGATTCTTTTTCCTCAACTGTAATTTCCAATCCCAAAGCATCGGCTAGGAGCGAAATATTTTCTTCTTCGGCAAGCCAAGGCGTAAAATCCGACGCTTCATGCTCCCAGACCGTTCGCAAGTCCGTTATTTCTTCAAGTTTGCTCAAATTTATCATGACCTCAAGCCTCCTGTCGTTTAAATTTTAATTCCGGCATCATTCAGTGTCAAAAAATTTTTGGAGATGATTTTATGATTAAGTTGCGTCCGCGCAGATTGAGACTCAATGAAAATTTGCGGGCAATGATTCGCGAGACGACTCTCGACGTGAAAGATTTGATTTATCCGCTGTTCGTCGTGGCAGGCGAAAATGTTCGCGAGGAAATTCCGTCAATGCCGAATTGTTTTCATCTGTCCGTTGATAATGCCGTTGAGTTGGCAAAAAAAATCGCCGCGCTCGGAATTCCCGCCGTTGAAGTTTTCGGACTGCCCGAATACAAAGACGACATCGGCTCTTCTGCTTGGGATATGAAAAGTCCCGTTCAACGCGCCATTGCCGCCATAAAAAAAGCCGTCCCCGAACTTGTCATCGTCGGCGACGTTTGTCTCTGTCAATATACTAATCACGGGCATTGCGGAAAACTCTGCGGGCATTACGTTGACAACGACGAGACGCTGAAACTTTTGCAAAAGGTCGCCGTCAGTCAAGCGGAATCGGGCGCGGATATTGTTGCACCGTCGGACATGATGGACGGAAGAATTTCTGCCATTCGCGACGCTCTCGACGTCAAAGGGCTTATCAACGTTTCAATCATGAGCTACGCCGTCAAATATGCGTCGGGTTATTACGCTCCTTTCCGTGACGCTGCAGACTCCGCGCCGCAATTCGGTGACCGCAAACAATATCAAATGGACTGCGCAAACAGTCGCGAGGCTTTAAAGGAAGTTGAACTCGATCTTGCCGAAGGTGCCGATATTATCATGATAAAACCTGCGCTTGCTTATCTGGACATCGTTACGAAAGTTCGCGAGCAAATCAATCGTCCCGTCGCGGTTTACAATGTCAGCGGCGAATATGCAATGGTCAAAGCGGCGGCTCAAAACGGTTGGATTGACGAGCGGCGAATCGTCACGGAAAATCTTATCGCAATGAAAAGAGCCGGTGCCGACATCATCATCACTTATCACGCGATTGATTTTGCTCAATGGTCTGCTTGACACATCAAACGCAAAAATCCCGACAGCCTTTGAGACTTGTTCGGGATTTTTTATTGGCAATGCAACCGCAGCTTGAATATCGCATTTTACTTCTGCAAGAAATGAATCACGGCATCGTTCAAAAAATCTTGCGTCCTTCTTTCCAAAGAACCTTCCGGCGAGAACATTCGTTCCAAACACGCGGTCTTCATGCCGTGAATTAAAACGTTGTTCGCTTTGACAGAATCAACCGGAAAACTTTGGGTCAATGTTTTTGATTCATCGGTAAAGAAATATTTGCAAGAGCGACACACGGGATGCATATCCCTTTTCAATTGAATGACACTTATATCTTGCTCAAGAAACGAGCCTAAGTCGTAGGGTCGTTGAACATATTGACAACAAAGCTCCACATTGCCTTTGTGATTTATGACGATATTTCTGCTGTGAATGAAAAAGCAATAACGTCTTTCTGCCGAGAAGGAATCGCTGTACTCCTCAAAGCCAATTCTTTTATCGATTAAATCTTTACGTTCTTTTCTTGCGCTGCAGGGCTCAAACGGCGAACCTTCGGCAAGATAATATTCAAAGCCTATTCCAAATTTATTTGCCGTATCAACAGCCGCTTGCAACTCTCCGACATTGTAATCAAACTTTAATAGCCTCAAGTGCACGCAATGCCTGTTTGCCGATTTTGCAATTTCTTTCAGGTTGTCCAATACATTTTCAATCTTGCCGCGCCTGTGATTTATCTCGTACAGCTTTTGTTGCATTCCGGAAATCGTGATGACAAACCAATCGCCGTCACGGAGTAAATCAACGCACTCTTTTAAGTTTGGAATATTTGGGCGAGAAAGATTTGTAGAAATGCCGAGAGCCAAACCGCGCCTTTTAACTTCCGCCATGAATTTGTATATTTCCGGATGCAAGAAAGGTTCCGTATAATTGTACAGTTCAACGAAGCGAATGCCGATGAGTTGCAGCTTGTCCAATATTTTCGTGAACAAGTCGAAGCTCATGCGCTCATTGTTTTCTTGCCAAGCAGGTTTTGCACAAGTCGCGCAGTCCAGGTTGCACATGTTAACGATGTCGATTGTGGCTAAAATCGGCAACTGGAAGCTTTCGAGATTAGGTTTTTTGATGAAGCCGTTCTTTTCGGCAAGCAGCGGAAAATAAAACACGGTCGGCGGAATTATTTGTTCATGCGCGACGCCCTTGAGCACTGCGTTATTAAACGTCCAAACATAATTTTTAAAGCTTGTGAAAAGCGGGAAGATGACATCTTTGGAGTAAAATTGAGCGTCTTCTTTGAAGTGGAGCGATTCTATTTTTGTGCCGGAGTTTATTTCGCGGAGAAAATTTTCAAAGAGATTGACATTGCTTGACTCGCTGTCTTCAAAAATCAACAGAGCGCGATTGGCGTTGGCAAGGATCGTCTTCAGCTGCGAATCTCTCAAAGATTTTTTTATATCGTCTTTCATGCATGCACCTTACCTTTCAGAATTTAAGCTCGTTAAAAGTTGATTTAGAATCCCGCTGATCTTTTTGGCACCGTTAACATTCAAGTGTTCGACATCGAAGAAGTCTGACATCTGAAAGCGGCTGTCCTGCGAAAAATCGTGAAAGGGCACATTGAATTTTCGAGAAAAATCTTCCAGAGTAATGCGCACCTCATCAAACTTTCTTGACGAGAAATATTTGTTGTAAAATTCGCTGACGGGATAAATCACCAAAATCGGCAAGATATTTTCTCTTAAGCAGTCGGACAAGTAATTGCGAAGAATCTCTTTATTTTCTTTGGCGGTATCGGGATATTCTTTTTGAATGCCGCTCAAAGTTTTTCTTATGTCAATGAAGTCGTCGAGAGTAAAATTTTTATTCAAACTGTTGCAAACAAGAAGTTGCTTGAATGTCAAAGCGTCTTCGAAGCGATCATAAAAATCAAGATAGCTCTCGTTAAACAATTCAGCGAGTTTCGTTTCGTCGACAGGGCAATTGTGCACAGTCTTAGTCATCGGGAAATATGCCAAAGCTCTGCCGACATTCACGCTTTGCGACAAGTCATAATGCAAACTGAACGGCGCGACTCCGATTATCGCGAACTTTAGTTTAGAAATTTTGTCGCGGTTGTGTTTCATGGCGATCTTTGCCAGTTCGTAATCGAAAAATAAATCTTGAGAGGTCTGCGCCAATTTCATTCCCGGCACAGAAAATTGCGATATGTCCGTTCCCGCGTATGCATGTGAAACACCGGTTACAAAAAATTCATAGTCGGCATAAGGATGATTGATGCCGAAATTTTTTAGCAGACTGTACAGCGGAAAAAATTCGCCGGAAAAGAACGACGAGATATTTAATATCTTTTCGCTTGCAACTCCGACGCGTTCCAAATCTTCCACTATGCGATTTTTTTTGCCCGCGATGTTCATACGGTCAGAAACAATTACATAATCGAAATACTCGTCGCGCAAAATTTCGGGCATTGAATCATAGAAAGAAATCTTGCAAGCAACTCGTTGAACTTGAACTATATTTTCTAAAGTGGATTCCAAATCCTCGGTCGGCAAAGTGATGATATGTTTGATGTTGCATTGAGAGCGGTTCATTACATTCAGAACTTTAACGAGGTCATTGCCAAAAGCTATCAAGCAAATTTGATTCATTGTAGTTCTCCATATTCGGAATTTTAGTTGCGCGTTTCAAAACACCGTGCGCAGTATATCAACGGAAAAAATCTTTTGCAACAGAAAAATAATAATCCCCCGCTGTATTGTTTTTGTCAAAGCCCTGTAATATTATGCGCCTGGCGGTCGCAGATGTTTGGTGGACGTATGCGTTCCGACACGGGGAGATTCGGCAGGCAGTTTTACCGAATCTGCAAACCTTTGGCACGAGTTGGGGAACTCGACAAGGTTTGTCGCTGTGGCGGGCATTTGCCGAAGTGTAGGTTCCGGCAAATGAATCGTCTTTTTGTTTTGTTTAGGGTTAATTGTGGGGTTCAGTTCTTATCAGAGCTTATGGACTTAAGCTCAAGCCGTTAATCAATTTTTTTGTGAAGTCTTGACCCCCAAACGGCAAGACTAGGAAGGGAGTTTTCTCTTTATGGGAAATTTGTTTGACGATTTTGTTTTTGATCTCCAGCGTTTCGCCAATCTCTTTGGTGGAATCGCCGGATTCAGCCAAGAAGCATTTGCCGGCAATGACGAAAGCGACACCGACTCCGACATCGACCCGGACAAAGGCATAAACGATTGGGAAACAGTAGAAGCAGGGGACGCAGACATTGCTTTGACCGCCGGTGAAGGAGAAACGCAAGTCACGCTTGCAGTGGACACCTCCTCTGCGGAAGAGTCAGGCGTAGCAACCATTGAAATTACGCCGGCAAATGAAGAAGCTGCAGCAGAGGAGATATATGCCATCAACCTTGACAAAGAGGATAATCCTCTTACACAAGCTCTTACTGAAGCCGGAGTTACTGCCGTCAGTTTCAGCGGCGTTAGTGTTGCGCTTAACATCACTCTCAACGACACTATCACTGAAGCTACGGGCGGCTCCAATAACGACTACCTGAGAGCCGGTGCGGGCAGTGCTCCTGTTACACTCGACGGCGGCGCAGGCAACGATATTCTCGTTGGCGGTGCAGGTGCTGATACTTTCAAGTATGGCGAAAACGGCGGCGAGGATCGCGTCAAAGGTTACGAGGCACAAGATAAGATTCGTTTCGGCGGCGGCTTGTGGGCACTGTTCAAATCAATCTTCGATGCTGCAAAAGAAAGAAGACTTGCTGGCAACAACGACGGAGACGGCGATATCAACTACGACGCGGACGGCAACTTGGTTGTCACTCTCGGCAGCGACAGCTCAATCACCATTGAAAACGGCGGCGAATCTGTAGCCTTCACTGGCGTTAATGACGACGGCGAAGAAGAAGAATTGGTCTGGCCGGCAGATGAAGCTGATGACGCTGACGATGCTGATGACGCTGACGATGC
>CAMNPA010000057.1 GCA_946547205.1 uncultured Selenomonadales bacterium
ACTGTCGCGGCGGAACGTCCCGTTGCGATTCAAATTTTCGGCTCGAATCCCGAATTCTGCGCGGAAGCTGCGGCTTACATTGAGCAACTCGGCTCGGCTGATGTTATCGATTTTAATTGCGGCTGTCCTGCTCCGAAAATTTTCAACAACGCTGAAGGCTCCGCGCTGATGAAAAATCCCGTGCTCGTCGAAAAAATTTTGTCCGCCGTGAAAAAATCCGTGAGCTTGCCCGTGAGCGTCAAGATTCGGCTCGGTGTCAATGCAAATCAAATTAACGCCGTGGAAATTGCCAAACGTGCGGAATCGGCGGGCGTCGACTTCATCGCTGTTCACGGCAGAACTCGCGAACAATTTTATTCGGGCGTTGCAAATTGGAACGAGATCGCCAAAGTCAAAGCCGCCGTGAAAATTCCCGTCATTGCAAATGGCGACGTTCGAGACTTCGACAGCTTGGACAAAATTTTTTCCGTGACGAATGCTGACGGCGTGATGATTGGCAGAGCCGCGCAGGGCAACCCGTGGATTATCAATCGCTTGCTGAAATATTTTTTGACGGGCGAAAAAATTCCGCTGCCGAATTTGATTGAACGTGCTGATGTTATGCGTCGTCACCTGGAAAAAATTATCGCGTTCAAGGGCGAACGTGTCGGCGTCCGTGAAATGCGTGCTCATGCTGCGTGGTACACGAAAGGCTTGACGGGCGGAGCAGAGCTTAGGAATTTGTTTAATCGCGCTGAATTTGCCGACGACTTCTTAAAAATCATCGACCTTATGACGAAACACTAATCAAAAAAATTTGGAGGTATCGCAATGAAAATTTTATTCGTATGCAGCGGAAATACCGGGCGTTCACCGATGGCGCAATTCGTGATGAAAAAGTTAATCAAAGACGCTGGCTTGAGCGAAAAAATTTCAGTATCATCTGCCGCGAGCAAACCTACTGACGGCGGAATTCTTCATCAGGGCATTGCCGCAAAACTCGGCATGGAAAAAATTCCGTTCGACACGCACATTTCGCGCACAATCACGCCCGAAGACTACGCCGCGAACGATTTGATTGTTTGCATGGACGCGGGCAACGTTGAGCAGGTCAAGGCGATTTGCGGCGGCGATCCCGATAAAAAAATTTCAATGCTCCTCGACAAAGACATTCCCTGGGACAAAAACGGCTTCAACACGACTTTTAACGACATCATGAGCGGTTGCAAAGCTTTGCTTGAAAAAATCTCCGCGAAATGATTTGCGTTTGATTAATATCTTGCCAACAAAAAATTCCCGCAAGATTTTTCCTGCGGGAGTTTTATTTTCTGAAACAAAAAAAAGCTTTTTGACGCGAGCAAGAGTTTTTCTTGACAACCCTCGCTCGCTTGTGCTATTCTTAGCACCGTAGAATTTACCATAATCGACGCGAGGTGCGTCCGAAAAAGTTTTTACGTTGTGAATTGTAGCAAAGCACCCTGCGTTTGTCAAGATTTTGCTGTCCATTTGAAAGGAGCATGTATCATGGAAAACAACATTCAAATCTTCGAGCACGAACAATTCGGCAAAGTCCGCGCAATGTTGATTGACGGTGAGCCGTGGTTTGTCGCAGTCGATGTCTGTCGCGTTCTTGAAATCAAAAATTCTCGTGACGCAGTCTCAAGATTAAACGACGATGAAAAAATGACCGTAGATTTAAGCGACAGTCATTCTGGAAAGCGCGGCGGAGCGCAATTTATGACCGTCGTCAACGAGCCTGGTCTCTATCGTCTCATCTTTGCCAGTCGCAAGCCCGAAGCCCTCAAATTCCAGCGTTGGGTCTATCATGAAGTCTTGCCTTCGATTCGCAAAACGGGCAGCTATTCTCTCGTCGCCAAACCCGAATCTGTCGTCACTTTTCCCGAACCGATTTACCGCGTCTATGCTATTCTGTTCAAAGGCGGCCTCGTTAAAACCGGTTGCACAAAAAGATTGTGTACTCGTATGAGCGAAGTAAAGCGCGAATTTAAACGCGAAATTGAACGCGCGACCAAATGTGAGATTGTCGACATATATTTTTCGCCTCTCATGTATTGCGAAGACGCCCGCTTAGTTGAGCGGTGCTGCAAAGAAGTTTTTTCCTCGCAACTCGTGAAAGGCGAATTTTTTTCTGCCGAATTTGCCGAAGTGTGCGCCGCTATCGATCGTTTCGTTAAGCTCGCCGCTGTTAAACCGCTTGTCACCAAACATTACATCGCCGCTGAAAAATTACTCGCCGATAAGAATTCAGTTTGAATCCTGTCGGCGAATTTTTTTTTTGCGCGCAGCGATAAGTTCAATCGTTGTCTTTTCACAAGAGACAAAATTTTTCATGACGTGTGATATAATTGCCGCAAAATTTTTGGATTGAAGGATTGTTTTTATGAACACGCAATACATTTTCGAGCGAATCAAGCCTTACGTCAAAGATAACAAGCTCACTTACGACGACTTCGACAAAATTTTTGGATTCATGCCGCTCAAGGCGCAGTATCCAATCGTTTACGCCATCGAAGACGATTTGCACGTTGAGCTTGTCGACGAATTTGATGAGCCGCCCGTTGAAGAAATTCCCGCCGAAGTTGCGTCGCTGATTGTCCGAAAGCCGCATGAGATAAAAGTTTCAAACAAATTTTTGATTCGCTTGATTCAAGACGGCGACGAACAGGCCAAGCAAGATCTCTGCGTTAAAAACAGCGGACTCGTCGGAAAATTCGCCGTGAAACTTTTAAAGCAGTATCCAAACACTTTGGAGCTTGAAGATTTGATGCAGGAAGGATTCGCAGGAATGTTGAAGGCAGCGGAACGATTTAATTTCGGCAAGGATACACAATTCAGCACTTACGCGACGTGGTGGATTCGGCAGGCAATGGAACGAGCAATTTTTGACACAGGCTTAATGATTCGTTTGCCGGTGCACATCACGGAAAAAATTCTTAAGGCGTCAAAACTCGACAGAGAATTTCAAATGCAGAATATTGAAGTGCGCAAACGACTTGAACTTATCGCGCAAGAAATGGATACGACTTCCGAAAAAGTTCGTGAGCTTTTCAAATGGCGCGACGTTTATATTTCAAATGCAGAATATTGAAGTGCGCAAACGACTTGAACTTATCGCGCAAGAAATGGATACGACTTCCGAAAAAGTTCGTGAGCTTTTCAAATGGCGCGACGTTTATTTTCGCATCGCATCGCTTGATAAACCTGTCGGCGAAGACATGGACACGCCGCTTGCTGAATTCGTCATCAGCGAAGAAAATCCGACTGACGACACGTTGTCGATTATGTTGTTGCGTGAACAACTCGACGAAGCTCTTGGAACTTTAACGCCGCGCGAAAAAAATGTTCTGATGTTGAGATTCGGCTTGGAAGACGGCAAAGAACGCACGCTTGAAGATGTCGGCAAAATTTTCAACGTCACTCGCGAACGAATTCGGCAGATTGAGGCGAAGGCTCTGCACAAACTCCGTCATCCTGCCCGATCAAAAAAACTCAAAGACTTTTTGGATTGAGAAGGTGAGATTATGACGAACGAAATTATTTCCAACATACTGCGCGCGAAAATTGCCGGCTTGCCAAAAGGAAATGTTGCTGTCGTGCTTAAAGGCGTCCCGCTGAATTTTGTCGACGATAAAAATTTGCCGGAAGATTTGGACGAGGCGAAAGAAAATCCGATGAAATATTTTTCGCGGCTGACTCTTGGCGGACGAAATATTTTCACGCACGAAGAATTTCTTTTGATGCGCGCGCTGATTCTCATGCAATACGACAAGATTTATCTCGTGAACAACAACCTGTTCATGGAGCAATATCCGATTGAGGCAAAACTTTGCGACGCGACGAAAAAAATTTTGCTTGAGCACTTCACGGAGAAAGAAAATATTATCGACGAGCCGGACGCGGAAAATCTCGGCAGTGTCGCGAAAATCGTTGATATGTTTGTCGAGTTGAAAGACTGCGGCAATTTTTTTGTCGGCGTTTACAGTGACGAGCAGCTTTTGAACGAACCGAAGATTAAAATTCTGAACTTGTTCGCGCCCGCCGATGTTGAGCTTGATGAAGTTGATTCGACCGCCGCGCAGAATTTTGTTGACTTGCAGGAGGAAACGGACTTCGTCGACTTCGTGCGGCAAATTATTTTATCGACGCCCGAAAAAATTTTTGTGCGAACTCAAAACTACACGGGCGACAAAGAGAAACTCAATTCGCACCTGAAAATTCTCAACAAAGATTTTGCCGCGCAGACGAGAATTTTTCGCGTGCGCCCGGAAAAATTCAGACGAGGCTTTGAACACCGCGACGCTTACTCCGAAATTTTGAAACGCCATTGGAATTACGACGCGTTCAGAAATTTTAACGTCTACGACCTGCAAAAACTTGACGACGGGATTAAAAGCACGTTCGACGTTTCGCAGGAGCAAATCATTTCGGACATCGTTGAGCAAGTCGAACTTTGCACGGACAACGAAAATTTTCGCGACGTTTTTGTCACGGCACCGACGGGAGCGGGCAAATCCGTCATCTTCCAAATTCCCGCGATTTACCTTGCCGAAAAGCACAACCTGCTGACGATTGTAATTTCGCCGCTTATCGGGCTGATGAACGACCAAGTAAAAAATCTTGAGCTGAAAAATTATCGTCAAGTCGAAACGATTAACTCCGACATTTCGCCGATTGTCAAGGAACAAGTCATCAACAGAGTTGCGGCGGGCGAGTGCAATATTCTTTACATTTCACCGGAAACTTTGCTTAGCCGCAGCGACATTGAACAGCTCATCGGTCAAAGAATCGTCGGGCTCATCGTGATTGACGAGGCGCACATTGTAACGACTTGGGGCAAGCAATTCCGTCCCGATTATTGGTTTTTGGGCGACCACATCAGAAAATTGCGCAAGACGCAGAGCAATCGCAAAGGGCATTCGTTCGTTATCGCGACCTTCACGGCGACGGCGATTTATCACGGCGTCGAGGACATGTACGAGGAAACGATTAACAGCTTGCACATGATCGACCCGATAACTTATCTCGGCTACATAAAACGCGGCGACATCGAAATAAAAATCTCTCAAAAGTTTGACAAGGGCGAGCGCGCCGAATTTGAGTTGCAAAAATACACGGACATAAAAAATGCCGTCGTCGCGGCGAACATTTACGGCAAGAAGACGCTGATTTATTTTCCGGAAGTGAAGCTTATCGAAGAAGCCAAGATGCTCCTTCAGAACGACAATTTGTTTTCGGGCGTGGCGACTTATCATGGGCAAATGTTCAAAGACGACAAGCGCGAGAATTACGAGAGCTTTTTGAGCGGCGAAAAGCCCGTTATGTTGGCGACAAAAGCTTTCGGCATGGGAATTGACATTGACGACATTGAAATTGTAATGCACTTTGCTCCGACGGGAAATGTTTGCGATTACGTGCAGGAGTTGGGACGTGCGGCTCGACGAAAAAATTTGCGCGGCGTGGCGATTTATCATTACGACAAGAGCGATTTCAAATATATCAAGCGACTGCACGGGCTTTCCGCGATAAAAAATTATCAGCTCGTTGCCGTGGCGAAAAAAATTTATGAGCTGTGGCGTTTCAAGCAGAAAAATAATCTTTTGCTCGACGCGGAGAACTTCACGTATATTTTCGACAAGTACGCCGACGAATCGACCGCCGTCAACAAAGTCAAGACTGCGCTGCTGATTATCCAGAAAGATTTTGAGGCACGATTTGGATTTTCGCCGCTGACTGTCCGACCGATACCGCTTTTTGCAACGGGATTCTTCACGATAAATCCTGTGACGCAAAAAAATCTTCGACGCGACTTCGGAGCTTGTTGCACGCCGATTGAATCGTCGTTGAATATCTGCCGCGTGAATTTGCAAATGATTTGGGAAAAAAATTTTCGCGACAAGTCTTTTCCGCAGTTCAAATATCTGCTTTACACGAAGAGCGGCGAATTGAATTTCAACGGGAAATATCCGCTGGAGCCCGCGCTTTGTGTCACGATAGATTTTGTCGACGACTTCCGCGCAATTTTTCAAAACTTGTTCGGCAAGTTCAAGGCGGCGATAAATCAATCGGTAAAAGACGCGTCGTATACTTCCGTTAAAGATTTGAGCAAAAAAATTTCCGGCGACAAAATTTCCGAATATCGGGCGCGAAATATCTGCGAAGTTCTAATCGCGTCGATGAGCTCTTATCGGAAAAATTTCAATCCCAAAATGCATTCAGCCTTCGCGCTGAAGACCATGCCCGATGGAAATGTTCGCTATCGTTTCAACACGGCGATACGTTTTTATTTTTATTGGGTCGAAAAAATTTTCGCAAAGATTGTTGACGAGACGGCGGACGGACAACTTTACATCAAGGACGCGTCAAGCAAGCGTGCCAAGGAAATTAACACGGTGCTCGGAATTTTGGAGGCTTTGGGCGTTTTGAATTTCAACATGGCGGGCGGCGCGAACAGTCAGCTTTACATTCACATCAACCAGATTCGCAACTTGAAAAACATAATCGACGCGGGCGCGGGCTACTCAAATAAAATTTTGGATTCGGTTGCAAGGCGGCATAAAATTTCCGTTGAAACGCTCACTTACATTTACGAGAGCGATTTTGACAGCGCGACGATTTGGAATTTGCTTGAAGATTATTTTCTCGGCAGAAAAATTTCCGATTGAAATTTCACGCGTGAACAATAACGGTCGCTCTCAACGGACGGCTATTTTTTTTTGCGCGCTTCGCTCGTCAAAGGCTCCAGAATTTTTATCGCCTGCTCCAAGTCGTAAATGTCGCAATAATCTTTGCACGGGCAACGTTTGCATTTTCGATAATCGGGATGCAAAATTTCGCTCGAATGGCAGGCAATGTACGGGTCTGAAAGATAGCGCGGCGAGTCGTCAAATTCATTCGGCATAACGTTTCTCCTTTCGCGACGTGAAAAATTTTGGCGTCAACATCATTTTAGCAGAAAAATTCGCGACGTTGCGGGCAAGCTTGAAAATTCTGCGCGGCGATTGTAAAATTTTGACGGAAGGAGATTTCAGCATGAAAGAACGAATTCACAAGGACGTTGTGATAATCGGCGCGGGCATGGCGGGCTTGACGGCGGCTCTTTATTGCGGGCGCATGAATTTAAATACGCTCGTGCTCGAAAACGGAATTATCGGCGGACAAATTGCCAACGCGACCGACATTGAAAATTATCCCGGTTTTGTCAACGTCAAAGGCGGCGATTTAATTTCGACTGTTCAAACTCAAGCGGAGAACTTCGGCGCGGTGATTGACGAGTTTGACGAGATTGAACGTGTCACGTTGAAGACGACGCCGAAGATTATTGAGACGCTTGAAAAAATTTACGAGGCGGACGTTGTGATAATCG
>CAMNPA010000058.1 GCA_946547205.1 uncultured Selenomonadales bacterium
TCGGTCGGTGCAACTTCTTCAAATGGTCTGTTGACTTCGGGAGCCGCCTCGCCGATTTTGAAACCGAATACCAAAGGCAACGTCATTGCCGCCGCGAATATTGCTGCCCGTCGTCTTCGCAAAAATCTTTTAATTTTCAAGAACAATACCTCCTTAGGCGACTAGTCCCTAGTCCCTAAAATTTATAGCGCGCCTCCAGAGTGAAAACATAATCCTTGCCTTCGCGCTCAATCGTAAAGCCCAAATTGTCGTTGAAGTCGTATTGCAAGCCGTAGCGATTGAGTTTGTGGCTGCCAAAGCCGCGCGTGTAACGAATCATCAGCTTATCGTCAATGTATTTGCCGATTGTGATGTTGTAGTCTTTATCGTCGTGCTTACTCGCCTCCTCAGTGTTGTGGCTGTCCAAAATTGAGCCGGAGCCTCTGGAAACTCTCAACTGATCAATGCCCAGCGAACGTTTCAAGGCGTCTTCAATGTCGGAAAGGATCGTCATTTGCAAGCCGATTGCAAGCGCGTCCGCAGTCGTCAAGTTGCCGCCGTTGGAATAAGCCTCGCGCAATGTCAACAGCCGCATAATTTCCGTCTCCGTCATTTCGGGACTTGATGTCAGCGTGAATTTCATGTTGTTTGGCGGTCCGTTGACGGCAAGGAAAATTTTCGTCCTGTCAATTTTCGTCTCCGCCATGAAGTGCAACGTCGGCAAGAAAGTATCAAGCTGATTGAAATACGCCTCGCCTTCCCGAATATTAAACACCGACTCAAGATAAGTCAAGGTGCCGCCGCGTTTGACGGTGACAGTGCCGGAAGTTTTCGGGTGCTGCGTCGAGCCTTTGAATTGCGCGTTGCCGGTCAAATACATGTCGTAAAGCCGCGAGCTGTAGAAATGAACTTTGTTGCCCAAATTAACAGCCACATCAAGCAGAACGTTCGGGAGCGGCTCGTCGTCATCAGAGAGACTCGGAACGGTAATTTGGCATCTGTCCAAATCGATTTGCCCGGAAATTTTCGGCAGCTTCCAATGCGCAAAAGATTGTTCGCTTAAATTGAACGTCGCGTTAAAAATTCCGTCAAAAATCGCGCTGTCGATCTTCAAGTTGTCCGCCGTGAAGTCGAAATTGTAATTGCTCAACTCCAATCCGCCGAAACCGAATCCGCCTGCCAAATTGAACGTGCCGCCGCCGATGTTGCCCGAAAAAGTTTCAATGTCGAATCGCTCGCCTTTGAAGACCGTCGCGATATTTATGTGCTCAATCAAAGTTTTCATGTCCTTGACTTTGACGGAGCCGTCGTTGAGAGAAATTTTGCCGTCAACTTGCGGGTGAGCCGCCGTACCCGTGATTTTGACTTCGCCGTTCAATGCACCGATTCCCCACGCGATTTGCTTGCTCAAGACCGGCAACAGACTCAAGTCCGCGCCGTCAAGTGAAACCGTCAAGTTGAGCTGTTCGTTGTCGGGAAGTTGCTCTTTTGAAGTGGCGGTTAATGCTCGGAGCGGAACGAATCCTTTTGCACTCGCGCCGTAAGTTTTGCCGCTTATCTCGCGCTGAACGATGAATTCTTCCACGTTGACGCGCCAATCTTTCAACGTGAAATGTCCGCGCATCAAATCGAACGTTGAGCCTCTGATTCCGCCCGTCGCCGTCAAATTTAAATCGCCCGCAGGATTGTCGACGGTGCCGCCGATTTTCGCGTCGATGTTCGATGTGCCGACCATGTCAACGTCGTAGCCCGCCGCAGAGCTGAAAAGTCCGAGTTCAATCTCTTTAGCCGACAAAGTCATATCAAGTGCGCCGTTTAAATCCGCCGTGCCGCGCAGATTAATCGTGCCCTTGTCGCCTTGCTTGCCTTCGAGCTGATTGACGCGAACGACGTTATTAAGCAGACCGATTGAAATTTTTATGTCGTGAATGTCGTGCCCCGCGAATTTTCCGCTGATAATTTCGCCGCTCAAAGTCCCGGTCGGATGTTGAAGGCTTCCGCTCAATAAAATTTTGCTGGTCAACTTTCCTGTGATGAGGTCGTTCTTTTTGTCGAAGATGGCAAACAAATTTTCAATGCTGGCGTTCTTCACGTCGACAGAGCCGTTGATTGCTTCGGTGTCGAGATTTGTTTGGATTTGCGCTTTACAAATGCTGTCTTCGCCGCTGAAGTGCAGATCGTTCAGATAAACGTTGGGACCGTTCGACGAAAGGTGCCCGTAAACATTTGAGAGCACGACGCCGTTTAAAAGAATCTCATTAGCCTTCAACTCGCCGTCAAAAATCGGAACTGCGGGCGTGCCTCTGATAATGCCTTCAAACATTGTGTGCCCTTGAGCTTGATAATTGTCGGGAAGTTTTGCTTGAAAGCGTTCCAGGCGAATATCTTTGCCGTGCACGACAAAATCCATTTCCTGCGTAGTTTTGTTGATGGTGCCGTTCAAAACCATGTCGACCATCGGCGAAGTGATTTCAAAATCTTGCAAGCGGACAATGTCGCCGTCAAGGAAATATTTGCCCGTCATTCCGCTCAACAAAATTCCGCGATAGCTGCCGCGATTGAACTTGATGTTGCCTGCGACTTGCGGATTGTCAATCGTGCCGGTGATTTTGACGGTGTTTGTAACGTTGCCGGTTATCGGTTGGTCGGGCGCGACGAGTGCCGCAATATCTTCTGCGCGGACTTCGGTCGTGTCAAGTTCAATGTCAACATTTTTCTCGCCCGTCAAGCCGACGTTGCCTTCAATGACCGTCCATTTAAGCTTGCCGTCCTTGTCGAGGTTGAATTTGTCGATGTGAATGCCGTCGAGACTTCCGCTCACTGCAAGCTGAATCGAATCAAACGGTTGCTTGAAAAATTTCCCGACGAAATGATTGCCTTCACGTTTGGAGTTGTCGATAGCCGAAAGGTCGAGCTTGATGTTTGGATTGTCCGAATCGCCGTGAACCGTGCCTTTGAAGTCCGCAAGTCCGCTCATGTCCAACGCGTCGTTGAAAAGTTTGGCGATTGTCAAATCAACATGTGCGCCGTAAAAATTCAAGTCAAGTTTGCTGATGTCCGTTATCGTGCCTTCAACGCCGAGCGTGCCGCGATTGGGCAACTTCGCGCTCAAATAATCGATAGTCAAATCGTCGTCCGAAAAATAAAAAGAGGCATTCGCGTCGTTGACGTGCAGTCCTTCAAATTCGAGAGCCGTCGCCTGCGCGTTGCCGTAAACTTTCATCGGCGAAGTGCCGTCGCTGTTAATGCCGAGGTCAGCGGAAATTTTCCCGTCGATAATTTTTTCCGAGCCGCTGTATTCGCACAAAGTCGCCGCGTCGATACCGCGAGCCTTGACGTTTGCATTAAAAGAACGGTCGGAAGTTTTGACTTCCACCGTGCCTGTGATGTTGCCGCCGAAAATCTGCGCGGACGTGTCGGAAAGGTAAATCATTTCGCCGGCATAACGGAGCTTTGTCGAGACGTTGCGGGCGTAAAGATTTTCGTAGCCGAGACTGTCCGAAAAAATTTCTGCGTCGACTTGCGGATTGGTCGCGGTGCCGACAAGATGAACTTTGACAGCTGCCGCGCCGTCAATTCCGATGTCTTCAATGATTGCTGACGGAGTGAAACTGTCCGATTCGGCGTGAATGTCGAAGAAAGTTTCATCGGTGTCAAGTCGAACAGTGCCGCTCGCCGCCGCATATTGACCATTTGCCGAAGCCGATGCATCCAAAATAATTTCGCGGTCGCTGAATGTGACGGTGCCGTTGATGTCGCGAACGTCGGTTGATTCAACTTTAACAGACGCGCCCGAAACTTTTGTTGTGCCCGTGAATGTCAAAGCCTCGTCGCGTCGCAAAAGGTGAATCGTTGTATTTTTAGCCGTGCCGCCCAAAATTTCTACGCTGTCGGGAATTTTATCGGCGGGCAGATACGGCAGGACTTTATCAAAATTTATCGTGTCGACTTCGGCGTTGATGAGCTGTTGAACTTTTCCAATCGTGCCGGACGCTTTGACAGTTGCGCCGAGAGTTTTGGCGGTGAGTGTCGTTGAAATGGCGTTCATGTCCGCGCAGTCGGCTTGCCCGGAAATTTCCGCGACAGAAATTTTTTTCCCGTCAATGTCTGCGTTGAAAGTTCCGCCTTCAAGAAAAATTTTCGCGCCGAAAGTTGATTCGCCTTCGCTCTCAAGCTTGATGTCGTTGACGTTCCAAGAATCGTCGTCGCGTTGAGTAAGGTTGAAAGTCGCGCCGTTGATATAAATTTTTTCAAGTGCGGCAACGGGATCATCAGTCAAGGCAATTACTTTGAAGTCAATCTTCGCCTCGTCGACGCGAGCAATTAATTCGTCGTGCTTATCGAAAATTTCCACGTCGTGAACAATCAAGTCGCTTGTTTGGTCGAAGTCAATGAGTTTGACGCCGTTAAAGTCAACGCTGCCAATTTTTACGGGCACGCCCAAAGTTTCAGTGGCAATTTCTTCCGCACGTGTCAAAGCCTTTTCGATAAGTTCTGTTCGCTGTGAATTTATGTAAAGCCCGCCGCTTAGCACAAGGACGGCAATTATCAACGCCATGATGCGCAACGGTGACTTCATTTTAATTCCTCATTCCTAATTGCTGATTGCTCATTCGTTGAAAGGTTTGTCCTGCTCAACGGTCTCGGAAGGCAACGGCGAATCGTTTTCAAAGTCGATCATCACGACCGGCGAAACTTCTTCAACTTTCGGGACTTCAGCGGCTTCAGTTGTCAAAGCGGCGTCTTCGCGGGATTGAGCAGCCTTTTTGCCTTCGCCTTCGCTTTCGACGTAGCGCACAACGTCAATTTCGACGGGAACGCCCATATATCTGTCAAGCGAAGCTTTTGCGGTGTTGTAGCTGTAAAGTGCGTTGAAATAATTTGAACGAGCTTCCGTCAATTTGCGCGAGGCATCCATAACGTCAAGGTTTGTGCCGACGCCTGCGGAGTAGCGGACTTGAGCAATTTTGTAGTTCTCTTCGGCGAGAGTGACGGACGCTTGAGTTGTGGCAATATTTTTTTCGGCAGCACGCAGTTGAAGAAAATATGATTGCACTTCGAGCTGAATTTGCTCACGAGTTTGAGCGGCAACTTCCTGCGCACGAACAACCGCCGCATTTGCCGCATGAACTTGAGAATCGGTGATGCCGCCGTCAAAAATATTCCACGACGCCGTTACTCCGACGCGCCATTGATCGGACGTTTTGTCGCTGAAAAGATGAGACGTGTCAATTTCTTTTGAAAGTCCTGCGCTGACAGAAGGACGTTTGCCGGCTTTGGCAGCACGTTGCGCACTTTCGGCACGTTTGACGGCATAATCAGCCATCGCGGCATCAGCGCGGTTTGCCAAAGCGTAAGTCGTGCAGTCCGTCAATTTCAAGTTGTATTGTTTATAATTGAGCGTGTCTTGCGGGCGAAGAACGGTGTCTGCGGGCAAGCCGATATAATTGTTCAGTTCGGCGACCGCAATGTCGTAATTGTTCTGCACGTTGACAAGGTTTTGTTGTGAATTGGCAAGCTCAACCTGCGACTCAAGCACGTCAACTTTTGCAACGGTGCCGACGCGATATTGAGCGTTGACGTTTCGCAAATGTTCCTGCAGTGTCATAACTTCTTCTTCGTAAACTTCAATCAAGTTGCGATAGCGCAGGACGTTAAAATAATAAACCGTGGACTGCAAACGAACGGTCTGCATTGTATTTTCCAACGACAAGTCCGCCGAACTCAAAGCATAGCGTGCAGAAAGACGACCTTCCTTCAGACGACCGCCGCGATAAATCGGAATGTCGATTGAGCCGGTGTTTGAAAAGACATTGCCGGTTTCGCCGCCGTAATACATGCCGCCGCGTCTTGCACCGCTGAAACTCCAGCTCACTTGCGGATTTGTTTGACGACGTGCCTCGCTCAAGTTCCAATAAGCTTGCTCACGTTCGGCGACCGATTCTTTAATCGTGCGGTTGTTTTCAAAGGCGCGTTGAATCGTCTCTTCAAGCGTGACATTAACCACCTCCGCCGCGTCTACGGAAGTGACGCCGATTGAAAAAGTCATAATGCCCGCCGCGAGCATTGCCGCCAACTTCCTGCGAAAATTTTTCTTGATGCGGTTGGAAATCCTCATGTAAATCTCTCCTTTTGTAGGAACCGGGTTACAACTCCTAACTCCAAACTCCTAACTTCTAACTGCATTTCAGCGGCGTGCCGTCGCGCAGATTGGTCAAGCCTTCGACAACAACCAAATCGCCCGCCTTCAAGCCGTCATTGACGATGAAAAAGTTTCCGAGCTTGCCGCCGAGCGAAATTTTTTTCAAGGCGGCTGTTTTATCTGAATCGACGACGAAAACATAATTGTCTCCGCCGCGAAGTTGAACAGCATTTTCCGGGACAAGCAACGTATTCGGAACATTGACGCCATCAAATACGACGTGAGCCGCGTCGCCCAAAAGCAGTCGTCCGATTGGATTGTCAAAGTTCACCGCAACCGTTGAGCCTTCCGAAAAATTCAATTTGCCTGTGCGAGGATAAGTTGAGCCGTCAGAAAGTTTGAGCGTGATTTTCAGCGCGTCCGATGATTCGAGCCGTTGACGTTCTTCCGCAGAAATTTCCAGTCGAACAGCGATTGGATCAGTGTTGCCGATTTGCGCAAGGACAGTTTCATTTGCAGTGACCGTCGCGCCGAGTGCCACGCCTTCAATGCCGATGTGCCCTGTTGAGGGAGCGTTAATCATTCCCGCCGCAGAATCGTTCTGCAAATTTTCAAGTGCGGCTTTGCGTTCGTCGACTTCGGCTTGACGTTCATTGACTGCGAATTTTTTATCTTCGACTTCCTGCGCGGCGATGGCTTTGTTGCGGAATTGAACTTCGGCTTCTACGAGTTGAGCGCGTTCACGTGCCAGAGCCGCCATTGATTCGCCGAGAGCCGCCTTCGCCCGCAAAAGTTCCGTCTCGTTCTTTTGATGACCGATTTTGAAAAGCGGTTGCCCTTCCGTGACTTCCTGTCCGCGTTCAAAAAAAGTTTCGACGACCGTGCCCGATATTGGCGATAAAATTTTTTGTTCGCCGCTCAAAGAAAATGTCCCGTCGTGCGCGATTGACATTGAGCCGTTGACGGAAACGACTTGAGCGACTTTGACTTCAACGGGCTTTTCATTGTTGGTGCACGCCGTGAAAAAAATTGTCGTCACGAAGAGCAACGCGTAAGCCAAAAAATTTTTCATAACTCAAATCCTTGGTTGTGGAGCTTTTAGTTTTTAGGTTTTAGGTTTTAGCTTTTAGCTTTTAGGATTTTCCTAACGACTAACGACTAAAAGCTAACGACTAACACCTAACGACTAACGACTAAAA
>CAMNPA010000059.1 GCA_946547205.1 uncultured Selenomonadales bacterium
GACGTGATTCAAGCCAAAACTTCCGCCGCGTTGACCGTTGCACAAAATCAGTTGGCGGGCAGAACTTCCGAGACCATTCGCGAAATTCGGCGGGCGATTTTGAATTCTGTCGCGCACATTGAAGCGACGATTGATTTTCCCGAAGACGATTTGGACGGCGTGATTCTGTCTGAAGTCGACGAAAACATTGCCGCGCAGATTGAAAAGCTCAACACTCTGTTAAAAAATCAGACGGCGGGAAAAATTTTGCGCGAAGGTTTGGAGACGGCGATTATCGGCAAACCGAACGTCGGCAAGTCCAGTCTGCTGAATTTTTTCGCGAAGACCGAACGCGCAATCGTCACCGACATTCCCGGCACCACGCGCGACAGCATTGAAGAATTCGTAAACGTCAACGGCATTCCGCTGAAAATTATCGACACGGCGGGCATCAGAAATTCCGGCGACGCGGTTGAGAAAATCGGCATTGCTCGCGCCAAAGACTGTGCTCAACGTGCGGAATTGATTCTCGCGCTGTTTGACGGCTCACGACCTTTGGACGACGAGGACGAAGAAATTTTCAAGCTCCTGCATGACCGCGACGCTTTGATTTTGCTGACAAAGATTGATCTGCCGCAAATCACCACTGCCGAAGACATTGCGCATTACGCATTACGCATTACGCATTGCCGTCCGCAGATTGTTGAGCTGTCGTTGAAGAGCGGCGTTGGCACCGATAAACTTTTGGTGGCTGTCGGCGAACGTGTCGGCGCGATTGATTTTGAAATGAGTTTTGTCCGCGACGAACGCGAGGCTGAACTTTTGCGCCGTGCAGTGAATCATTTGCGCGAGGCTCAATCGACAATCGGAGCGAACATCGGCGTTGACTTTGTATCGATTGACCTTCACGCTGCGCTTGAATGTTTGAGCGAATTGACGGGCGAATCTGTCGGCGAGGACGTGCTCAATGAAATTTTTTCCAAATTCTGTATCGGCAAATGATAAACGAAAAACCGCGCTCCGATTTGGAACGCGGCTTTGTTTTATGTCAAAAATTTTACCAATGACGCGGCGGATGATGACGACCAGGCGGCGGCGGTCTGTGGTCACGCCGATTATTCCAATCGCGATGATCGTCACGATGACGACGTTCCCATTCTTTCCTGTCGCGACGTTCATTTTCCGTTTCGCGTCCGAGAATGTGTTTGTCGCGGAAATGTGGCCACCAGCTCACGTCTTGAACTTCAACGCCCTGCACGTTCAAATTTCCGACATCAGCGGCTTCGGCAGGTTGTCCGCCAAAAATCAGCAGACTTGCGGCGGCGGCGATTAAAAATTTTTTCATGTCGCTCAGTCCTTTCATCATCAAGTTTTGCTAAAGTTTAACCGCCAAAAATTATTTGCCGCTGAAATTTGTTTAGACTTTGATTAAAAATTTTGTCGACAAACGAAAAGTCGCGCTCCGATTTGGAACGCGGCTTTGTTAATTTCATTTTATGGCGGAGGGGGTGGGATTCGAACCCACGGTGGCTTGTGACCACACTTGATTTCGAGTCAAGCACCTTCAACCGCTCGGACACTCCTCCACAACGCGTGCAATGTTATCACGCGGCAAAAAATCTGTCAAGAGTTTCATTGTCAATAGCGTTCATAGCGTCCGGGCGGCGGCGGCGGATATCCATAACGATAACGATCACGTTCGCGGCGTTCACGTTCGCGGCGTTCCCATTCACGGCGTTCCCATTCGCGGCGTTCACGTTCGCGGCGTTCCCATTCGCGGCGTTCACGTTCACGGCGTTCCCATTCGTAGCGGCGGTCAGGATGGCGACGTTCCCAATCTTTTCTGTCGCGACGTTCATTTTCCGTTTCACGTCCGAGAATGTGTTTGTCGCGGAAATGCGCCCATTGGCCTAATTCTTGAGTTTCAACGTTCTGCACGTACAAATTTCCCGCGTCAGCAGCTTCGGCAGGTTGTCCGCCAAAAATCAGCAGACTTGCGGCGGCGGCGATTAAAAACTTTTTCATGTCGTTCACTCCTTTCCGGCGATTATTATACTGCGTTAAAGCTTAACCGACCAAAATTATTTTCGCATGAAATTTGTTTAGGCTTTGGTTAGAATTTTAAGTTCTTCTTCGAGCTTGCGAATCTTTTCGACGAGTTCCGGGACTTTTTTCAATGCCGCTTGATGTCGCAGCCAATCACTGTGTGATTGAATCGGAAAGCCTGCTCCGAAAAAATTTTCCGGCATATTTTTTGAAATGCCCGAACGCGCCGCATAAACCGAATTGCCGCCAATGTGAATGTGTCCGACCGTGCCGACTTGTCCGCCGAAAGTCACGTTGTCGCCGACTGTCGTCGAGCCGCTTATTCCCGTTTGCGCCACGATTAAACAATTCGCGCCGATTTTGCAGTTGTGCCCGATGTGAACGAGATTATCAATTTTCGTGCCGCGTCCGATAATCGTTGAGCCCATTGCCGCTCTGTCAATGCCGACGTGTGCGCCGATTTCAACGTCGTCCTCGATAATCACGTTGCCGACCTGCGGAACTTTTGTATGCACGCCGTTTGAAGTCGTGAATCCGAATCCGTCCGAGCCGATAACCGCCGAAGAGTGAATCACGCACCTTTTGCCGACCTTGCAAAATTCGCGAATCGTCGCGCTTGAATAAACAATCGTGTCCTCGTCAATCGTCGCGTGTTGTCCGATGTAAACGTGCGGATAAATCACTGCGCCGCGCTGAATTTTGGCACCGTCATCAACGACAGCAAACGGCATAATCGTCGCGCCGTCCGAAATTTCAACGTTCTTGCCGATGTGAGCCTTTGGACTTATGCCGACGGGAATTTCGAGTTTCGGCATGAATCTTTCAATCAATTTTGCAAAGGCGGCACGCGGATCTGCGACTTTGATTGCGGGCTTCGGGAAGTCCTCAACGTCAAGCGGAATGAGTACGGCAGACGCGTCGGAATTTTTTGCGGCGTCAAGGTGCGGCGGAACTGCAAAGATTAAATCGCCCGTCTTCGCCATGTTGATGTTGGCAAGCCCGCTGATTTTAATTGAGCCGTCACCGACAACACAACCGTCCGTTAGCGCGGCTATTTCCTGTAAAGTTTTTTCCATAGTCTCGCCCGCTCACTGCATTTTACTGATAACTTCGCTCGTGATGTCAATGCCGCCTTGGAAGAGCAACTTTTGATCTGCGGAATTGGCAATGACCACGTCGATATTTTTGGAGTTAGCAATTTCCGCGACGACGACGCTGAAACGACTTTCGAGTTGCGCGGAATATTTCTGATTGATTTTCTGCAAATCGCGTTGAAGTTCCATTTGAGCTTTTGCGGCATCTTCGGCGGACATGTTTTCTTTGTCGGGATATTTTTCGTCGAACGCCGCGATCGTCTTGTCAATTTCGGCTTTGGCTTCTTCAGTGACAGCCTTGGCGCGAGGTGCTTCCGTCATAACTTTATCTTTGTCCACGCAGCCGATTTGTCCTTGACCGCAACCGGTAAACACCAACGACGAGACGATTAACGCCGCCGCCGCAATTTTTTTTGCAAAATTCATTTATACCACTCCTTTTAAAGGACAAGATTTCTTACTGTCGATTCATCTCTTTTATCAAGTCGTCGGTCAAATCGCGAGAATCTTTGCCGGGAAAAACGACTGCTCCGACTCTTTCGGGCGGCTTGAAGTCAAAGGTTCGCGCTTGACGATACAGAGAAAATTTTTCGTTGAGTGCCGGCTTGCGTTTGACGAAGACCATTTCCAGCCGATTAATCGCCGCGAGCCGTTACTGTCGATTCATTTCCTTTATCAAGTCATCGGTCAAATCGCGAGAATCTTTGCCGGGAAAAACAACTGCTCCAACTCTTTCGGGCGGCTTGAAGTCAAAGGTTCGCGCTTGACGATACAGAGAAAATTTTTCGTTGAGTGCCGGCTTGCGTTTGACGAAGACCATTTCCAGCCGATTAATCGCCGCGAGCATCGTTGCCTTGTCGACAATCGAATTGAGAATTTCCTTTTCAAGTTGCGAACGTTCTTTGCTGACGGTTTGCAATTCGTTGAAGAGTTCCTGCCGCCGAATTTGCCGATTCTCCATTTCGCGAACTGCATTTTCCATGAGCCGCTTGTTGCGTTCGGTAACGTCCGATTCTTTTTTACGCGTCTGCTCTTCAACCTGCGCTTTAAGTCGTTCTGCTTCCGCACGAAGTTTTTTCTCGTCCGCCGCAACAGATTCTTCCGCGTGCTGTTTAATTTCCGCCATCCACTGCTCAAGCAATTCCCGTTGCTTGTTGTTGCGCTCAAATTGGACGTTTTCAAGTTGCGCCTGCAATTCCTTGACTTGCTCATCGGTCAAGCGCAGATTATCATGATTTTGCAACTTGAGCTGAATATTAAGCTGCTGATTCATGAAACCTTCGCTGATTTTGTCGCGCTCTGCAAGGTAACGCGGTTCAGATTTTTTGCGATACTCTTCCGCCGCGAGCTTTTTACGACTTTCCAATTCGGCAAGCTGACTTACGACGATTTGAGCATTTTTCTGCCACGCCGCCTCGTCGAAGACTTCTTGATTCGTTTCCGGCGGTGAAGGTTTTGGCATTTCGACGACTTTCATTGCCTCGTTGAGCTCCAGGCGCAGACGCATTTCCGTTGCCAAAAGATAATTTAATTGTTCGCCGTCGGGATGAGCCGCTTGAATTCGTTCCATGTCGATTATTCCGACGCCGCGGACTTCAACGGGCTTTTCGATTTTTTTTTCGACAGGCGGTTTTTCGGGAACTTCAGTCGCGTTGTAAAGCCACAGCCCGCCGCCGATTATTGCCGTCATTGTCGCCGCCGCCAACGCTACATATTTCACCGCGCCCGCCTCCAAAAAAAAGTGATTAGCGATTAGGATTAGTGTAGACTAATCACCAACAACTAACCACTAACCACTAACCACTGGTCACTGAATTATTTCTTGCCGAGTTCTGACGCAACGTCCTGCGTGATGTCCTGTCCGCCGTAAATGACAGCCATTTTGTCGAGAACGACAGACAAACCTTTTTTATCGGCTACTTTTTTAATTGCGGCGTCAACGGCAACTCTGATCGGTTCAAGCAATTCCTGCTGTTTCTGCGCGAGCCGCTCTTGGCATTGACGATAATAATCCGCCTTTTCTTGATCGTTCATGCCGGCAGATTTTTCCTCGAATTCCTTGCGAACGTCACCGACCGTAGCTTCCATTTGCTCCTGCAATTTTTTGATGTCGGGATGTGCCGCCATAACTTGCTGATAGTCGATTATGCCCACGCTTGAAGAACTTGCCGCCGAGGCGATGTTGCCGGTTTGCGTCAATGCGAGCGCGACCACAGAGCCGATAAAGATCACCGCGATTAGAATGCTGACGATCTTGATTTGTTTTTTCTCCAGTTGAATCATTATGCACGTCTCCTTAAGTAGGTTCACTTCACAACGCCGCCGATTATATCAGACGCCGCTATGCATTGCAAATTAAATTTCCACGCGTCGAACGTCACATTGGACGAGCACGCGCCTTTGAACGAATGCGTTTTGTCTCCATGAAAAATCTCCTTCGCGCCTAAAAAATTCTGTGCGCTTATCTTACCAGATAAATTTCATGTATTCAAGACGCCGCGAAAAATTTTACACGCCGGCAACTCGTCGAAATTTTTAATCAGAATTTAAAAGAGAAGTGAAGGTTTTCTTCGCGGCAAATAGAATCACACGCAATGAAAGTTCAGAGGGTTTCCAATACATTTAAAGGAGGTCGAACATCATGAGGTATCTGAAGGATTTTCAAAGCGTCTTCCGCACCAAAGCAGTTGCCATTGTTTTTGCGTTCACGCTCTTATCTGCGATTTGTTTTTGTCAAGGCAACGTCGCCGAGGCAGGTGCGAACATCAACTGGAAGACCACGTCCGTTTCCATCGAGCCCGGCAGAGCAATCGTTCGCGGTTATTTCTACAACACCGGCAACGCACGCGCCGGCATAACCAAGTTCGAGATTTGGGGCTACATCGCGCAATACAGAATGAACGTGACTTACTCCGGTTCAAACTTGGGCGTCGGCTCTTTGGGCGCAGGCAACAAAATCAACTGGACTTTCACGATAAGAGATCGCGGCATTTCCTATTACGATTCAAATCCACGCTATAACTTCAACTCGCGCGTGACATGGTACTAAAAAAAAATTTCCGTCGCTTACAAAGTTGAGACAAGCTTGTAGACAAAAAGCACCTTCCGGCTATAATGAAGGTGCTTATTTTTTTATCAAGATTCGAGGACGTATTGTAAATGTTGCAGGATATAACGCTTGGACAATTTTTTCCGGGACAATCGCTGATTCATCGGCTTGACCCGCGCACGAAAATAATTTTGCTGTTCGTGATGATAATCTTGATTTTCGCGGCTCAAGGTTGGACGGCTTATCTGGCGTTGACGGTCGTGACGGGCGCGCTAATTTTTTTATCAAAAGTTCCGCCGCTAACCGTTCTAAAATCCGTCAAGCCGCTCATGTGGATAATTTTGTTTACGTTACTGATTCACTTCGTAAGCCACGACGGAGAAGTTCTCGCGAAAATTTACGTCTTCAAAGTCACAACGGAAGGCATCGTTTACGGCGTGATGATAAGTTTGCGATTGGTGCTGTTGATTTTGCTGTCGAGCCTGTTGACGTTCACGACTTCGCCGTTGCAATTAACCGACGCCACGGAAAAACTTTTGTCGCCGCTGAAAAAAATCGGAGTGCCCGCGCATGAATTGGCAATGATGATGACAATCGCGATTCGATTCGTGCCGACGCTTTTGGAAGAGACCGACAAAATTATCAAGGCGCAAAAATCTCGCGGACTGGACTTTGAATCAGGCGGAGTCGTCAAACGTCTGCGCTCAATGGTGCCGATTTTGGTGCCGTTATTTCTGTCAAGCTTTCGTCGCGCGGACGATTTGGCATTGGCGATGGAGGCAAGGTGTTATCGCGGCGGCGAAGGTCGCACGCACATGAAACAGTTGCGCTTAACGAATTTGGATTTCGGCGCGGCAATGTTCGTCGTGCTGCTCGTCGCGGTGATAATTTTTTTGAGCACAACTTGATTAGGTTGTGTTGGTAAATTACATTCGGCTCGTCATTGATTTTAATTTTTAGGATCTACTTTTTCTTTGCTGCGCCCAAAGAAAAAGTAGCAAAAAGAAAGGGCGTTATTCCGCCTAACGTCGCATCCGGCGACGTGGTCGGCGGCGGTCGACATCCCTGTCGA
>CAMNPA010000060.1 GCA_946547205.1 uncultured Selenomonadales bacterium
AAGAAAAATTTTCGTCGCGGCGCGTGGAAGGTGAATTTTTTTCCGTCAAATTCGATGACGCCTGTAAAGCTGTCAATACCTTCGTGAGTGCCTTCAATATTCTATCGTCCGCATTGAAACATTACATCGCCACTGAAAAATTGCTCGCCGATAAGAATTCAGTTTGAATCCTGTCGGCGAATTTTTTTTTGTCCAAAACCCGGCAACGTGAGGAGCGTTGCTTTTTTTGTTGCCGTGATAATTGTCAACGTGCCGAAAAAATTTCTACTGATTAATTTCAGCTAATATTATCTTGACGAAAGATTTCTAACCGCTATAATCCAAATACAATCAAAATCTTTCGACGCTTGGAAGTGATGTCTATGCTTCAAAGATTGATCAACATCTTTAACAACCTTCAACCACGACAACTGCTGATATTGGCGGGCGTCGCAGCAGCACTTATGATTATCATGATTAGCATCGGAATTGGCTTTTTAACTAAAAACACCGGCATAGAAACTGTCACAGAGCCTGCCGAAGAAAAGCCGCCAATTCAAATGGAAAAGGTCGTCGTCGCAAAAGTCAACATTCAGCCGCGCACGAGAATTCAAGAGAATATGCTCCAGATTAAAGAATTGCCCGTTGACATGGTGCCCGAAGGCGCGATTAGAAGTCTCGACGAAGTGAAGGACGTGCAAGTTCAAATTGCCATTTTCGCCGGCGATGTGCTCACGTTGCAAAAAGTTCTCGCCGAATCAAAGGACGAAGGCTTTACCGGCTCAATTCCCGCCGACTGTCGCGCAATTTCAATCAACGTTAACGACGTGACGGGCGTTGCAGGCTTTGCTAAGCCCGGCGATCATGTCGATTTGCTCCTTGTCGAAAAAGGCAAATACAGCGCGACGGCGAACGTTCTCCTGCAAAATGTTTTGCTCCTTAGCATCAACCAAAATACACTCGCCTCGGCACCAATGGAAAACGGCGTTCCGTCTTCTGCGGCGATAAGCAACCCGTCAATCGCGACATTTGCATTGCATCCGTCAGATGTGCTTAGATTAATTTCCGCGTCAAAGCTCGGCGAAATTTACATGTCGTTGCGTCCGGCGAAACCGCAAGCCGCTTACGTCGACACGACACCATACACAATCGAATCGATAGACGCGCCGCCGCCGAAAACTGAACAACCTGCACCAACAAATCCTGCGCCGACGACTGCGCCTGTTCAACAACCTGCAGAGCCGCCCGTTCCCAAAATCGAAATCATTCAGGGCGATAAGATTGTACAAAATGCAGACACGCCAACTGCTCCGAGTCAAGTTCCCGCTGTCCCGTCAAATCCGACTGCAACTCCGCCTGCCAACAATTAGTTATAGGGATTATCATCATGACACATTCAACATTCAGAAAAATTTTTTTAGCGGCAACGGTGCCGCTTTGTTTATCGGCAAGTGTCGTTCACGCCGCCGATATGCAAACGCTCAACCTTAAGCAACAGACAACGCACTATATGAACATGAATAAGCAAATCAAGACAATCGCCATCGGTGACCCGAACATTGCCACGGTCGTTCAAATGCCAAGCTCGGCTAGTGAATTTTTAATCATCACTAAAAAAGAAACCGGCTCAACGGCTCTTTTCGTGTGGACGATTGACGGCGCGCGTTATGCTTATACAATCGTTGTCTCGCCCGAAAAATCCGATCAAGCCAAATTAATCGAAGAGGCTATCGGTCTGCCGAATGTTCATGTCAAGATGGTTGAACAGCGAATTCTGCTCACGGGCACCGTCGAGAATCAATACGAGAAAAATTACGCTCTGCAAACTGCGCGGCTCTACGTCGACGCCGGAACGGACAGCAGTCTGCTCGTCGGCAGCGGCTTTGACATGAATCTTGAAACAAGTTCCGCACCTAAAGGCGAAGGCGGAGCCAGTTCCAAGGACATTGAACTTGCAAAATCGGAAGCTAAGGGAAAGATTATCGACCTGTTGCAAATTCTTCATCCGACGCAAATTCGGCTTGAAGCGCAGATTATCGAGATTAACACCGATAAAACGAAAGACCTCGGCTTTCAATACGGACAATCGGGCAACGGCGGAATTTTCACTTTCGGCGAAGACCACGACCGCACGGTTACAACGGAAACATATTTTGACGAGACGACAAAAACTGTTTACACGGTATCTAACGGCTCGCAAGTCACGCCTTTTTATAACAATCCGCTCAAATGGATAAGCCAACGTTTCGGACCAATCAACGCCACGATTCGCGCGCTTGTCTCGCAGGGCAAAGCCAGAATTCTTTCGCGACCAAGCGTTATGACTTTGAGCGGCGAACAGGCGACAATTCAAATCGGCGGACAAATTCCCTACACTACCACGAATTCAAACGGCACCAACACGAACTTTAAAAACTACGGTATCATTTTGCAGTTTAAACCTGTCGTCGACGCGCAGGGCAGGATAAATTCTGCCATTCATACGGAAGTCAGCAACATCGGCGGGCAAGCCGTCAACGGTCAACCGATTATCACCACGCGCAGTGCCGATTCAGTCATAAGCATTAATTCCGGCTCGTCGATTGTCATTGGCGGACTTATGGACTCTTCAGAGACTAAGACCGTCTCAAAAATTCCGCTCCTGGGCGACATTCCGATTCTCGGCGAATTCTTCAAGCACACGTCAAAATCTCGCGATAAGCGCGAACTGATAATCATTGTGACGCCGCACATTGTCAACACCGGAGAAACTTCACAGTCGCCGATGAGCGATGCGATGCGCCAATGGTATGAGCAGGAACGGCTTTATCGCGAGGCAATGAAAAAATTCGACTTCAACGACGATAACAAAGCTCCTGTCTTGATTGACGGCGAAGAGACCAACAAACCTTTCAACAAATGATTGACTTTCAAAAGGACGGAGGGATTTTATATGGCAGTGGCAACAAAAACCGGCATTGAACGAAACAGCGTTATAATCAGCGTCTTCAGCACAACGCCCGGCATTGGCAAAACGATTATCGCGATAAATTTGGCGGCAGGCTTGGCGCACGCAGGCTACAAAGTCTGTCTTGCCGATCTCGATTTGCAATTCGGCGACGTGTTAAATTATCTCAAACTGACATCCACAAGCACTGTTGCAGGTGCTCAACGCGCTCTGCTTGACGATCCCGCAACGTTCCACATTCGCGACTTTCTGATTGACTACAGGCAGGGCGACGTTACATTTTCGATTCTGCCCGCGCCGCTGTATATTTATGACGCCTATCAAACCGACGTTCAGCTGATAACCGACATGATTAACATGTTGAGCTACTATGACTATGTGATTATCGATTTGAATTCAATGTTCAGCGCGTTGAATTTGGCAATGCTCGACCTAAGCACCGTCATAAATTATGTTGGCGTCATCGACTTCCTGCCCGCGTTGAAAAATTACAAAATCGGCTACGACACGCTGATTCGTTTTGAGTACGAGGAAAGTAAAATTCGTCTCGTCGAAAACCGCTCCGACTCTCAAAAGCTCATCAACGCGCACGACGTGGAAAGACTTTTGGGCGAGCCGTTCTATCACAAATTGCCCAACGATTATCCTTCCGTCAACAAATCAATCAACGCCGGGCAACCGCTGATGTTTGCCGCGCCCGATTCAAAGCTTACCAAAAGTTTTGATGAACTCGTCGGACTTTACACAAATCGTCCCGAAGAAAAGACGGCTGCTGAAACTTCAAGCAACATCAGTATCTTCAGCAAGATCGGAAAATTTTTCGGCTTCTGAAATGTGAAGGTAACAAAGACCGCGCAAGGACGCGCGGTCGCCGGCACCACTGAGCGGGACGCGAAGTTTGCCGGAACGCCCCTGCGAGGTGCCCTTTCTTTTTGGCAACGTGACGTTGCATCCAGCGTGTGTACTTTAAAATTACTTAACACTTTAAGGCGTCGATAACCCTTACTGTTCCCCCGCTTTTAAAGCGGGTCTTTGGGCACGCAAAGAAAAAGTAAATCCTAAACGCGAAGGAGGCTAAAACGTGGCTTATAAAGTTATTGTCGTCGAAGACAATCAGACCATGATGGACAGCATGTTGAATGTATTGCGCCGTTCGCCCGACTTTGAAGTTGTCGCGACTTATAAAAACGTCAACGCCGCGCTCGGTCAAGCAGGCATGTTCAAACCGAATTTATTTTTTCTTAATCTTGAGAACGAGGAAATGCTTAATGCCGTGCCCGATTTCGTCGATACATTTCGCGGAGCTTACATCTTGGGCACCATGAGCCAATGGGATCCGCTCGACGTGAATCAAGCTATGGAAGGCGGCGCAACGGGTTGCATTTTGAAACCGTTCACTGCCAAAGAAATTCTCGAATATATTCAGCTCTACTCAACGCGCGGTCAACGTAAGCCCGCAGAATTAATCTCTTTCTTCAGCCCGAAAGGTCGTGCCGGTCGCACAACGTTGGCGGCAATTCTCGCGATGATCATTGCCGAAAAAACCGGGGAACGTGTCGCGCTGATTGATGCCGATTTGCAATTCGGTGACCTGCCAATTTTCTTCGACGTGGAGCCGAAACGTACACTCGTCGACGCCACGCAGGACATCAAACTTTTAACGCCCGTAACGTTCGCGCCATACTTCCACGAAATTAAACCGAGAGTTTCATTGCTAAGCAGTCCCGACCGTCCCGAATACGCCGAACTTATCGCGCCGGACAGTCTCGTCGAAGTCGTCATGATGACAACGAATATTTTCCGCTACGTGATTGTCGACTTGCCCGCAGGTTTCAATCCGATAACGCTCAACATTTGCAAGATTTCCGATTTCGTTTTCGTCACGACAATGATAAACAGCGGCTTTGAAGTCAAACATACGCGCAAGACAATGGAACTGTTTTCGTCGCAGGACGACGGGCATCGGCAAGTCAAAACGGTTTTCACGCGTGTTAATCCCTTCACGGAAGATCAACGCTTGAGAATTTCTCTGCAACTCGGCTATCCCGTCGACGTGATGATTCCCAACGAATACCGCATGATTTCCGTCGCGAACAGCGGACGACTCGCGCAGGGCTTGCCGCAAGATACACAGCTGATGAAGTCGATTAGCGGCATGGCGGACGAAGTTATTGCCTCCGGAAGGTGATGCGCCTTGAGCATATTTTTTCTGGTAACGGGATATTTGGCGGCGTTCGTATTTTTTCTTACAACGTTCGCTTACATCAAACGACAGAGTTCCGTCAACATTTATCATCGCCTGCGCCGTCATCACGTCACCGATAACATGAAGTCCGGCAACGAGGACATTGTCCGACAAATTTATCTGTCGCTCCAACGCGTGGCAAAACCTATTGCCGATTGGAACGTCGCGAAAAAATTAGACTTTCTGCTAAAGCAAGCGGGCATTCCGATTTACGGCGGCGAATTCATCATCTTATCAATCGTGCTGGCAATCGCGGCGTTCATCATCACCTACATCATCACGTTCAACATAAGTTTCGCTCCGCTTGCCGCCGTGTCAATGCCGCTGTTGTTGTTCCTTATGATAAGAATTCGCGTCAGCAAAAGGCGTGAGGCTTTCACGGAACAGCTCGGCGATTGTCTTACGACGGTCTCAAATGCGTTGCGGGCAGGTTACAGTTTTCAACAGGCAATGGACGTTGTCGCTAAGGAAATGGAGCCGCCAATGAGCACCGAATTTGAACGCGTGACTGCCGATATTGCAATGGGCGTGGCATTGGAAGACGCACTTCAGCAGATGAATCGACGACTTGACAGCTCTGACTTCGACTTAGTTGTTACGGCGGTTTTGATTCAGCGTGAAATCGGCGGCAACCTTGCGCAAATACTCGACACGATTAGCGAGACGATTAACGAACGAATTCGCATGAAACGTGAAATCAGCGCGTTGACGGCTCAAGGAAGATTTTCCGCGTGGGTGCTGTTGCTGTTGCCGTTCGCAGTCGCCGCGTTCTGTTGGTTCTTCAATCATGATCAAATGCAAGTCTTCGTCAACGAAGAGGCAGGTCGAATCGCGCTTGCCGTGTCGTTCATCATGGAGATAATCGGTTTCTTTATCATTCAAAAGATCGTCGATATTGAGACGTGAAAATTTTATGAAACAGTTGCACTTTTCGCGGGAGTGTTTTATAATATCGCTAGGCTTCGGGTCGACAAGTCGTGACAGGACGAGTCGTCAAATAAATATCAAATTGCACATTACAGTTTGGAGGCTGATAATTATGATGCAGTATATCAACAAGCTTATCGCAAAGCTTAAGAAGTCCGAAAAAGGTCAGGGCATGGTCGAGTACGCGCTGATCATCGCGTTCGTCGCGGCAATCGCTATCTTCGCGCTCAACAACGGTCTTAAAGACGCAGTCAGCAATGCTTTCCAAAACGCAAGTAACATGGTTGATTCTGCTACTGAAAAATCAAAAGACGTTGCTAAAGACGGAGAAACAACTAGCGGCGGCGGCGACTGATTTTAATCGCGGCTGAAGGCAGACAGTTCGACAACAGATAACCGATTAGCTTAACAGAAAATTTTTTACAAGCTTCCGAATGATTTTTGGAGGCTTTTTCTTTAGGGAGCGGGTGATATAAATGAAACGTCGGCAACGAGGTCAATCAGCAGTAGAATTCGCGCTCATGGCTCCGATAGTCTTCATGATGATTTTCGGTCTTATTTGGAGCGGCATCATGTTCATGGAATATATGCATTACAGCAACGCCATCAGAACAGCCACCCGCGAAATTGCCGTATCAACAGAAACAAAAGAAAGTCGAGATGAATTAATAAGCAGGAAAGAACAATGGCTTTTGAATCTCTGGAAAGAAGAAGTGTCGATACCGTTTTACGAGCCGATGCAAGCCACAGTTAAAGACGAAGAGGGCAATGAGTCAACCATACCGATTATTCAAGAAAAAGACGGCGACGTTATCATTACCATTGCATTCACGGTGCCCGACGCGACGTATGCCACTCTGCCGAATGTTTTGAAAGAATGGATTCATTTCCCGCCGAAGACGATTAGAACAATGCAATATCGCATGAAGAGCGAATCGAACAGTTGACGAGAGGTGACGATTTATGCCGAGATCACTTTCATTGCTGGAACGATTGGGCGGCAAAAAGCAGGAGCAAAAATCTTCGTCCGAACGTCAACGCCTGCCAAAGC
>CAMNPA010000061.1 GCA_946547205.1 uncultured Selenomonadales bacterium
GAGAAAGTCTTGCGGCATCATTTTCGGACAGGAGTTCGATTCTCCTCATCTCCATAAAAAAAACGACCCGTTGGCTGAAACCTTCGGGTTGTTTTGATTTCAAACGTCGTTTCAAGATTCCTGCGACATGTGATAGCTCAACGCGCTCAAGCCGATTGATAAATCCTCGTTGACGAGCGGAATAGTCGACGGCACGTTTAATTTTATCGGCGCGAAATTCCAAATGCCTTTGACGCCCGCCGCAACGAGTAAATCAGCCACGCCTTGAGCCTCGTCGGCAGGCACCGCGATAACGCCAATATCAACCGACTTCGACGCGATGATTCTCTTCATGCCGGAAATGCTGTTGACTTTGATGCCGTTGACTTCGCTGCCGACGACCGATTTATTTTTGTCGAACAGAGCCACGACCGAAAAGCCCAGCGATGCAAAGTTTGTGTAGTTGGCAAGCGCGCCGCCGAGATGACCGACGCCGACGATAGCCAGCCGCCAACAATTCTGCAGACCGAGAATGTTGCTGATTCGTTCTTTCAACTCGTGCACGTCGTAGCCGATGCCTTTCCTGCCGAATTGACCGAACGTCGCCAAGTCCTTGCGAATTTGTTCGGGCGTGATGTCGAGTGTGCGTCCCAATTCGTCTGAAGAAATGATTTTAATTTCTTCGCTCTCCATAAGGCGCAGTGTGCGGAAATATAGCGGCAGTCGATCAATCGTTGCTTGCGAAATTATTTTCTTCAAATGCGTCACCCCCAAAAATTCAATTAACAATGCGTAATTAAATAGCTAACTGCTTTTCATCGTCGCGCTCAACGCACCAAGTTGCCACATCAGCATTGAGCTTGGAATATTGAACAGCAAATCGTCCGTGAAACCGTTTAATGCCATCGACAGGAACGCGAGCCCAATTCCGAGCCTGAAGCCTTCCAAAAATTTTTGATCGTCGAGTTTCGTCACGTCGCTGAAATCAACGAACGACTTATCGGAATCGTTGGCAGAGTCCGCCGCGTCGAAAGTGTCGAGCTTGACGACTTTGGCGGAAATTTTTTCGCCGCCGACAGAAATTTTTTCGACCGATGCAACGTTCTCGTCGTCTGAATTTGTCTGCTGAACTTTGCCGCGTCGACTGCTCAATTTCAATTCATCGTGATGAACCAGCTCCGACTGCGAACGGCGAATTTTTTTGACTTTGACGGGCGGCGAAGACTTTTTGTTGAAAAGATTTATAACCGCGTCGGAAAAGGCGGCAAGCTTTGCGTTAATCATTTCCGACAGTTCAAGCAGATATTGCAGGAACGAATTGCTCTCGAAAATTTTTTTCATGCGCGCCGTGAATGAGCTGTCGCCGTCATCGGAACTGAAACTCACGCCGAACGACATAAACATTGTGCCGAAAAAATACCAGAAGAATGCCAGAGCACCGACAATGCCAATTTCCGCCGCGTAGTTCATGTAAAGATTGTGCGCGTGATAAATTATGATATTCGGATCGGCGACGTAGTAATTGTATTGCGGATAGACGAATTGATATGCGCCCCAACCGATTCCGGCGAACGGATGATCGCTAATCATTGCGACGGTGCTGACCCAAATTCCTACGCGCACGCCTTCGGAAGTGTCGCCGAACGTGAATGCCGATAAAATTCTGTCGATAAAAGTTGCGTCGTTGTAAGCGATTAAACCTGTGACCGCCGCGAACAAAATCAGCACGCGCCAATCTTTCAGCACGCCGAAAATCGCAAAGACAATCGCCATCGACAGGAACGCGCCGCGCGAATAAGTCATTGCCAAACACGCCGCGAACATCACAATCGCCGCGACGAGAACAATTCTTTGCGAGCGACGTTCGACTTTTGCGAGCAGTCCCAACGCCAAGCAAATGAACACGTCCAAATATCCCGCCAAAACGTTTGGATTTTCCAGCGTCGAAAAAATTCTTTTGCGCAATTCCGGAAAGGCTTCGGGATCAGTCCATTTCACGTCCGCCACGTCCACGCCGAAGATGAATTGGAAAAATCCCCACAGCACGACTAAAATTGCCGACGCGCCGAGAGCTTGTGCGACTTGCCGAATCTGCGCGGGCGTGTGAATCGTTTGACCGACGATTAGATATGTCAAGCCGTAGATGCCGGCGATTGAACAGTAATTGTAAATCAGCATGAGACTTCGCGCCGACGACAGGAAGACGCTTGCCGCACCGATTAGAAAAAAAATCGCGACCGGCACATCAAACGGCAGGGAACGCATTTTGTATTTATTGTCGATTCGACTGCGCAGAAACCACGTCATCACGCCGAACACGACAGCCGCCGCAGCGATTGTCGGACTGAGCGCAAGGAAAAATGCTTCCGTCAAAATGGCGTAAAGTGTCCACTGCTCAAGGTTTTTAATTCGCTGTCGTCGCGCGAAAACGCTGATCCTGTCCAATTCTCAATTCCTCATTCCAAATTATCGGTTGTCTTTCGCAGGTGTTGACGCTGCCAGCTCTTGAACTTTTTCGAGCGGCAACTCACAGACACTGGAAATTTCTTCGAGAGTCAGCTTGCCCAGCGCAATCATTTCCTTAGCAATTTCAACGGCTTGCTCCAAAAGAACCTGCTCTTTAATTCTATCCATAACTCCCGCCATTTTAAATCTGTCCTTTTGTTTCTGCTGAAATGTTCGCCGCAAGCTCTTGAACTTTTTCGAGCGGCAACTCACAAAGCTTGGCAATTTTCTTAAGTGAAAGTTCTCCGTCAACAATCAATTTCTTCGCGAATTCAACGGCTTGCTCCAAAAGAACCTGCTCTTTAATTCTATCCATAACTCCCGCCATTTTAATCACCTGTTCCTTATCTTCCTTGTGCGGTCTGATTCTGTCGGCAAAAATTTTGTAAAACATTTCATCGGGGTCGGCGCAGGAAAAATCGTGCATCAATCGTCCGAGCGGCGTATCGTCTTGAATCGAATTGTTGACATAGACAATGTGCGACTCGTCGTTGAAAAGCTTCGGCGTAGATGTCAAGTCGGACACTGCGCCCCTTGAGATTTTTGAGCGTGTCTTGAACTTTTACGCTTATGACTTTCAAATCGCGATTCAAAATAATTTTCAAGACAAACGCCGTTAATTCGGTGTCGTCTTTGAAAACCGCCGTCATCAGCACATCGTCAAGCAGAGTAAGTTCCTGCACTTTCTCAATATAATTTATCGTCAACGTCTTCAACTCCTTACGAACTTTCGCACCGCACCAATCAGATACAACGAGCCTGCGATAATTTTCACGTCGGCAACGGAATTCATCAGCCGATTGACCGCCGCAAAATTATCGTCGACAGCAACGCATTCAATGCCGCGTTCACGAATTTTGGCGCAGAGAATTTCGGGAGCAAGGGCGCGTTCAGAATCCGGCGGCGTGACGATAACAAAATCATTCGGGCGGAAAAGGAGCTCAATCATTTCGGAAAAGTTTTTGTCGCGAAGTGCACCGAACAGCCACGCTCGACGACCTTGCGGAAAATTTTTGTCGAGACTTTGACGCAGAGCCTTCGCACCGTGAGGATTGTGCGCACCGTCAATCACGACGACGCCCGCCGAAGTTTGAACGACTTCAAAACGTCCCGCCCATTTCACGCGCTCAAGACCGCTTTTAATCGCCGAATCGTTCACGCCGAAAATTTTCGCAGTCTCAATCGCGACAGCCGCATTAAATCTTTGATAATCGCCGCGCAGATTGACGGCAACATTTTCAAGCGGCGTGACCTCGTGCAACGGAGAATTTTTTTCGCGGGCAACGGAGCGAATAATTTCAAGCGGAAGACCTGTCGCGCCCGTGACCGTCGGAATGTTCGGCTTGATGATGCCGGCTTTGTTGCGGGCAATGTTTTCCAAATCGCCCAAAATATTTTCGTGGTCAAGCGCAACGTTCGTGATAACCGCGACTTCGGGCGTGATGATGTTCGTTGAATCAAACGTTCCGCCCAAACCGACTTCGATAATCGACACGTCAACGGCGCGTTCACGAAAATACAAATAAGCGGCGGCAGTCAAAGCCTCAAAGTGCGTGCAGTGGACGTTGCAACTTTTCACGCGGGCAATAATTTTAGTGAAGTCGTCTTCCGAAATATTTTCACCGTCAACGCGAATTCGTTCGCAATAACTTTCAAGGTGCGGCGAAGTGAATAAACCTACGTGCAGACCTTGAGCGCGGAGCATTTCGTCGAGCATGGCGCAGACCGAACCTTTGCCGTTGGTGCCCGCAACGTGAATCGTCCGATAAAAATTCTGCGGATTGTCGAGCGCGTCGGCAAGTTGAGTGATTCGTTCGAGACCTTCCTTGATGCCGAATGTGCAAAGATAGTTCAGCCAATTCAGCGCGTCGTCATAAGTTTTCAAGTTGTTTAATCCTCTGTTCGTTCACAATAACTTTCAAAGTGCGGCAACGTGAATCGTCCGATAAGAATTCTGCGGATTGTCGAGCGCGTCGGCAAGTTGCGTAATTCGTTCGAGACCTTCCTTGATGCCGAAAGTGCAAAGGTAGTTCAGCCAATTCAGCACGTCTTCATAAGTTTTCAAGCTGTTTAATCCTCTGTTCGAGCGCGGAAATTTTTTCGTTCGTGGCGGCGAGTTTGTCGCGTTCCGATTGAACGACCTGCGCGGGAGCCTTGCTGATGAAACGTTCGTTGTTGAGCTTGTTCTCGGTAGATTTTGCCACGCCGCGCAATTTATCGAGTTCCTTCGTGAGGCGAGCGATCTCTTTTTCCGTGTCAATCAAACCTTCGAGCGGCAGATAAATTTCCGCACCGTCAACGACACCGCTCATCGCGTGAGCAGGTTTTTCGTCGGCAAAAGTTATCGGGTCGGCGGCGGCAAGTTCCGTCAAGTAGCGGGCGTGAGTCTTCAGCACGTCAACAAATTCGGCACGCGTCACTTTCAACACGACGGCAGTTTTCTTGCGCGAATCAATTCCAATTTCCGATTTGAGGTTGCGCACGGTCTTAACGATATTCAAAATCACGTCGGCAATTTCTGCGATGTTGTCGTCTTCGTCGGGAAGCAAGCCTTTAATTTCGTCGACAGTCGGATATTTCGCGAGCATGATTGAGCCTTGAACGTTCGGGAGCTTTTGACGAATTATTTCCGTCAAGAACGGCATGAACGGATGCAAAAGTCTAAGCGCAGTTTCAAGCACCGTCGACAGCACATAAAGAGCCGCAGCCTTCGCGTGAACGTCGGAGCCGTAAAGTCGCGCTTTGGTCAGCTCAATGTAATAATCGCAGAATTCAAACCAGATGAACTCGTAAAGTTGACGGGCAGCCTCGCCGAGTTCAAAGCGTTCAAGATTCTCCGTCACAGTGTCGATTCGATAAGCCAAACGTTGCAAAATCCAACGATCAGCCAATTCCAAATCGTCGCGTGTCGGCGTGAACGTCGAGTTGTAATCTTCCAAATTCATCAGCAAAAATCTTGACGCGTTCCAAATTTTGTTGGCGAAGTTGCGGGCAGATTCGACGCGCTCATCAAAAAATCTCAAATCGTTGCCGGGAGTGTTGCCGGTCACGAGCATAAAGCGTAACGAGTCCGCGCCGTATTGATTGATAACTTCAACCGGGTCAACGCCGTTGCCGAGAGACTTGGACATTTTGCGCCCGAATTTGTCGCGAACAAGTCCATGAATGAAAACTTTGCGGAAAGGAACTTCGCCACGGAATTTCAAGCCCATCATCACCATTCGCGCGACCCAGAAGAAAATTATATCGTAGCCCGTCACGAGAACATTCGTCGGATAAAATTTTTTCAATTCGGGCGTGTCATCGGGATAGCCGAGCGTCGAGAAAGGCCACAACGCGGAACTAAACCACGTGTCCAAAACGTCTTCATCGCGGCGCAAATTTTTGCCGTGACAATGCGGGCACTCGTCCACGTCAACTTCGCTAACGGTCATTTCGCCGCAATCGTCGCAATACCACGCGGGAATTTGATGTCCCCACCACAGCTGCCGACTTATGCACCAATCGCGAATGTTTTCAAGCCAGTTGATGTAAATTTTCGTGAAACGTTCGGGCACGAATTGCAACGCGCCGCTTTTAACGGCATCAATCGCAGGTTCAGCCAACGTCTCCATTTTAACAAACCACTGCTTGCTTATGAGCGGCTCAACGGTCGTGTGACAGCGTTGACAATGTCCGACGGCGTGTTCATGATTTTCAGTCGCGACAAGGACTCCCGCCGCCGTTAAATCCTCAATGATAAGTTCGCGGCATTTGTAACGGTCAAGCCCGGAATATTTGCCAAGCCCGTCAGCCATCGTGCCGTTGTTGTTGATGACTTTGACTTGTTCGAGATTGTGGCGCAGTCCCATTTCAAAATCGTTCGGATCATGCGCAGGCGTGACTTTGACGGCTCCCGTGCCAAATTCTCTGTCAACGTAAGAATCGGCGAAGAGCGGAATTTCACGGTTGACGAGCGGAAGAATCAACGTTTTGCCGACAAGATTTTTATAGCGTTCGTCGTCTGGATGAACTGCAACGCCGGTATCGCCCAGCATCGTTTCGGGACGCGTCGTGGCGACTTCAACATAACCGCTGCCGTCTTTGAATGGATAGCGCAAATGCCACAGATGACCTTGCTCCGTCTCGTGCTCAACTTCAATATCGGAAAGTGCCGTGTTGCATTTCGGACACCAATTCGTTATGCGCGTGCCGCGATAAATCAAGCCTTCGTTGTAGAGCTGAACGAAAACTTTACGAACAGCCTTTGAACAGCCTTTGTCCATGGTGAAACGTTCGCGCTCCCAATCGCAGCTTGAGCCGAGCGTTCGCAGTTGATAGCTGATTCGGTTGCCGTAAGTCTCTTTCCATTGCCAAACGCGCCGTAAAAATTTTTCGCGACCGAGTTCGTAACGGTTGGTGCCTTCGCCGCGCAGTTGCTCTTCGACTTTTGCTTGAGTGGCAATTCCTGCGTGATCGGTGCCGGGCATCCAAAGAGTATTGTCGCCTTTCATGCGGTGCCAGCGAATCAAAATGTCCTGCAAAGTTTCATCGAGTGCGTGTCCCATGTGAAGTTGCCCGGTGACGTTCGGCGGCGGAATTACAATGCAAAACGGCTCACCTTTGGCGTCGGCGGTGGT
>CAMNPA010000062.1 GCA_946547205.1 uncultured Selenomonadales bacterium
AATTGATTGCCGCGAACAATCAGGAAGCGGGAATGATTCAGCAGATTTTCGCGGGTCTTGCCAAATTTCGTGAGCACGGCGCGGAGAAGCAGGCGTACTATCTTTGGAGCAAAGTTTTCGGCGAAACGTGGAAATGGAATTTGAAACTGCGTTGGCAAGGAAATTACAATCAGATTATCGGCAGCGTTCAACCGTTCATTTTGACAATGGCTCTTTATTACATTGCGGTTTACGGCATGAACGACGGCGGCGGCATCGGCTACCCGCAGTTCATTGCGTTTCAAGCGGCGTTCACAAGTTTTAACGGCACGCTCAACGGAATAATTCCGCTCGTCGGTCAATACTTCGCGATTCAGCCGCAGATTGAAAATTTTCGCCCGATCCTTAATGAAGTTCCCGAAAGTGTCGGCGATAAACCTGATGCCGGAATTTTGTCGGGCGCGATTGAAGTCAGCAATTTGTCTTTCGGTTACGTTGAAGGACGCGACGTTTTGCACGACATGAGCTTCAAAATTTCTGCGGGCGAAAACGTTGCGATTGTCGGCAAGAGCGGTTGCGGCAAGTCTACGTTGATTCGACTGTTGCTCGGCTTTGAAACTCCTCGACGCGGCGCAATTTTCTACGACGGGCAAGACTTATCGGAACTAAATATGCCAAGCGTGCGAACTCAACTCGGCGTCGTTTTGCAAAACGGTCAGCTCATGCAAGGCGACATTTTCACGAACATTATCGGCACCAACTCTTTGACGCAGGAAGATGCGTGGCAGGCGGCTCAAGCGGCGGGCATTGCTCGCGACATTGCGTTAATGCCAATGGGTATGCAAACCATCATCAGCGAAGGCAGCAAAAATATTTCCGGCGGGCAACGACAGAGAATTTTAATCGCTCGCGCTCTCGTCACGAAACCTTCAATTCTGATTTTCGACGAGGCAACTTCCGCGCTTGACAATCACACTCAAGCTATCGTCACCAAAAGTCTGGACAAACTAAAAGCGACAAGAATCATCGTGGCGCACCGATTGTCGACGATTAGAAATTGCGACCGAATTATTGTTATGGATTCGGGCAGAGTCGTCGAAATCGGCGGCTTTGATGAACTTGTCGCTAAAGGCGGAATTTTTGCCGGACTGGTTAAACGTCAGACGGCTTGACTTTTTTTATCGGCGTTCCGGCTGCCGCTACGTAGTCGAGTTCTTCAAGCGACATCTCTTCATTCATTGCGCGGCGTCGAAGTTTTAATTTGAATAAGAGACTGTCCTTCACTTTGCTCAACTGCGAGAAATCGGTTTGCTTAAATCTTTCTTCCGTTGTCATTTTAATCACCTCGTAACTTTTTTTCTTTGTACGGAGACGCAAGCCGATTCGTTACACGTCGCCCAAAATGTTTTTCAGTTTGCCAAGCGTTCGGTGCAATGTGACGCGGACATTTCCTTCACTAATCGACAAAACGTCAGCTATCGAACGCGTGTCAAGATCGCTCCAAAATTTCAGCTCAATGATTCGGCGTTCACGGTCATTGAGTTTGTCGAGAGCACGGAGCAATTCGCAACTAGTCTCGTTCATCGCCAAAACGACTTCGGGCTTTTCATTTTCGGGCGCGGCAGGCTCAAAAAATTCGTTCCATTCAGTTTCGTTATTTCTGTCGACACGGCGCACGTAATCAATCAGCGCATTGTTGGCAATTTTGAAAAGCCACGTCGAAAAGGCGGCTTTGTCGGGATTGTAGCTCTCCAGATTCTCATTCATCTTGATGAAAGTCACACTGACAACGTCGTCGGCGTCGGCTGAATTTTTCAAGCGCGCAAAGATAAAATTGTACACGCGCGGAAAAAAATATTCGTACAGCTCCTCGAAGGCGTCTTCGTCAGTCGTCGCCCGCACTGCCAATTCGTTGTAATAATTTTTCGGCAAGATCGTTGTCTCCTTGAAAAAAATTTTTCTTCATTCTATCAGCCGAAGAAATTTTTGTAAACGTTTAGGAATCGTATCAATGTATAGAATTTAAACAAGCCACCGGTCAGACGGTTTTTTTCCTTGCAAATTGGCAACAACTTTGCTAAAATCTAAACCATTCATAAATCAACAATTTTTTTTAGATTCTTGAGCGAGAAGAAGATTGCAGCCGCACTAAGGTAACAAATAAATACTTTTAGATTGAAAGGCGAATGATTTATGCGATTGCTTGGTAATTTTGCTTTACTTGAGGAGATTGAGCCAAAACATTTTTCTTACGTCATAGCTTGGAGAAACGATAAGAAACTTAATAAGTATTTGAATCAGCCTTTTGTTTTGACTCTCGAATCTCAACAAAACTGGTATGAGAACATCTATTTAAAGGATCACAATCAAAAGTTCATGATTATGATTGATAAGGAAACCAACCTTCCTTTTGGAACTATCGGGCTTACAGATCTTGACCGAGAAAACAAAGTCTGCATTATGGGCCGCTTATTGCTCGGCAATACAGACTATGCACAACATCCGGCTTTTTGGGAAGCTGTTTTTATTTTTTCCGATTACACGTACACCCTTGCAGATATCGATTATATTCATGTCGTTAAAGAAAATCGTAACGCGCTGCGGCTTAACAAAATTTTGGGCTTTATACCGAATGAGAGCGAAATAAAATATCCCGACGAACTTTTCGTAAACGGCATGGAACAAATTGAGTTGTATCGGACTAAGGAAATGTATCTCAAGATGCGCGAGAAACTTTTTAACGTTTTGATGAGTTAAGGAGAAAATTTCTATGACTGTACATGAATTTCAAGAGAAAATAGCAGATATTCTTTATCGTGAAGATTTGCTCGATTTGGATACTCCGCTGAACGAAATCGAAGAATGGGACTCTGTAGCTTACGTCGCCTTTGTATCTATGGCTTCCGAAATAGTCCCCCCCCCCCATGTTTCTTCTGATGAAACGTCGATAAAAATCACGGCTTCCGACATACGCAAAGCTTTAACCTTGCGCGACCTTTACGAGCTTATCAACAGGAGAAGAGCGCATGAAAGAAGTTAGTTTTTGCTATCCGGGAAAAAACTTTGTTGTCGTGGGAGCTTCTTCGGGAATTGGCAAAAAAGTTGCGCTTGAGTTGGCACAAGCCGGAGCAAATGTTCTGTGTGTCGCACGTCGAACGCAACTGATTGAACAGATGAAATCTTCCGAGTTGCCCGGAAAAATTATTCCGAAGTTCCTTGATGTCACTAAAGCAACTGCTGCGGATTGGGATAATCTTTTTAAAGACTTTGTCGGCGAATACGGAAAAATTGACGGCGGAGTTTACACGGCGGGCGTTGTAGGTTTAGATTCTCTTCGCGCTTGGAACGAACAACTGGCACGAACGATAACCGAGACAAGTTTTTGGGGAATGTTGCGTTTCATGCAGTCCGTTGCCAAGAAAAGATTTTCCATTGAAAAGGCGTCTTTCATAGTATTTTCTTCCGTCGCGGCTTACGATGCATATACAGGGCTGCTGGTTTACTCTTCAGCGAAAGCTGCAGTTCAAACCGCCGTCAAAAATATCGCCAAAGAAATCAGTCCGCGTTTGCAACGAATAAACAGCCTCAGCCCGGGACTTTTGAACGACACCGACATTACCCGAATCACTTCAAGCGTGAAGGACAGCAAAGAAGTTTTAACTTCAAAAATCCGTTTGGATGAAGGCACGGTCGAGAAAGTCAGCGGTATGGTTTTATTTCTGCTGAGTAACAGAGCCGATTGGATTACCGGGACGGACATAGTTATTGATGGCGGAATGCTTTTAGGAGGCGGAATTTGAATGACCGATAAAATCTTCACTGTTCCTTTTATAAAGGGAATTTCCGTTACCGTGCCCGAAGAGCAAGTAGATTTGCGGACTTTGACCTTTGCCGACGTAGACATTGAAAAAATTATCAAGACCACAGGCATTGAATTTGTCAGACAGTCGCCGAACGACAAAACAATTTCCGATTATTGCATAAACGCCGCCGAAAATCTTTTTGAGGAACTCAACTTTGACAAGTCTGAAATTGACGGCATTGTTTTTTCCACTTATACGGGCGATTATCTTTCACCGGGCTCGGGATATATCGTTCAGAGTGCCTTGAATCTGTCGAGCGACTGCATTGTCATCGACATAAATCAAGCTTGCGCCGGTTATGTTTACGGGCTCTTTCAAGCTTTTCTTATGATTCAGTCGGGCTATTGCAAGAATGTACTGCTATGCGTAGGCGATACCATGACAAAAATGATTCATCCTAAAGACAGAGCTGAACGAATGATTCTAGGTGATGCCGGTTCGGCGAGTATAATTTCTGTCGCGGATACTGCGCAAAAGTCGATATTTGCCTTTCACAATGTCGGCAAAAATTTCCAGGTTCTTTATATTCCCGCAGGCGGAAGAAAGTTGCCGATAAAGACCGGCGTCACCGACATTGAAAAAACAGATGAAGATGGCAACACAAGAACTCTTGAAAATCTTTACATGGACGGGCTGGAACTCATGACCTTTGTCATGTACGCCGCGCCGAAAACCGTCAAAAAGGTTTTGAATATGGCGAAACTGACCAAAGACGACGCAGATTTATTCGTTTTCCATCAGGCAAACAAAACGATTGTAAATTCACTCGGACGCGTTTTGAGGCTTCCTGCCGAAAAAGTTCCGCTCCACGTTCAAGAATATGGAAATACTGCTTCCGCAAGCATCCCGTTAGCTTTATGCTTGGAAAAAAATCAACGAGATGTCTCAATGGAAAATGCTGTTCTGTGCGGATTCGGCGGCGGCTTGACCTGTGCAGCAGTCGCTTTAAGTTTACAAAATACTCATTTTGCCGCAATACACGAGCTTTGAAACATGAACAAAGCGACGTAAACTTTCCGGGGATGATGTGCAATGAAAAATATCTATAAAGAAATTATCAACATCATACGAGAAAATTTCTCCAACGGCATACGCAACGACTTCATTGACGCGCGAAAAGTTTTACGCATTTACCAAGGGCGCGAAAAGTGCACGAACGAAAAAATTTCCTGCACAGTTATTGCGGACATCATTCGCACAAACGGCATTGAAAACAGCGGTCGATTTTATTTCATTTCGCCGGACGACACGGCGGAAATCAAACGGTTCTTTGATAAACTTTTGCGGAAAAATTCTATTCTCTACTATTCCGCCGTTTATGAAAAGCACACGGATTTTTTCGTTCAACAAAACATTTTCTCGCCCAATGTCTTGAGAAAAATTCTTCAGACGACGAGTAATCACTTTTGTTCCGTTGAATTTTGCGCGACGACTTCAAAAACAAATCTTGATTATGAACTTGAACGAACCTTTAAAATCGCGGATAACTCACTGTCGCTCATGGACTTGCAAAAAAAATTTCCCTACGTGCCGCCGAAAAAAATCCTGTCGACGCTCTCCAATCCAAAAAAATATCTGAAGACTGTCTGCGGAAATTACGGCTCAATCGCCAAAATCAAATTCGACTTCCAAGAAATTATCGCCGCCAAGCAACAAATTTATGAACAAATCATCGCGAAAGGTTATGCCGCGTCCGACGACTTCACGCTTGCATCAAATTTCGCTCTCAACAGCGCGTTTGCTGAAAAAGACTTGCAGAATTTGATTTTTGAACAATTTTTCGCCGCCGACTTCGCAAGGCAAGGAAATATCCTCGTGAGCAAATTCAGCGTCAAAAAGAAATCGTCCGCGAATTCTATCCGTCAACTGCGCGTCTTTATCTCCGCTCAAAATGAATTGACTTTGGATAAACTTTTCAACGCCGCGCAAAATTTTGGAATCACTTCCCGTGCCGCTCTCGACCTGGCTTATGAAAATATGATTCGCGTCGAAAAAGATTTGTTCATCAACGATTCGCTGATAAATTTCGACGTTCGCGCCGTCGATGATGCGTTGACTGCCTTCGTGCAAGAAAAAATTATTCCGTTGCGCTCCGTCACGAGTTTTGTCGGCTTTCCGGCTCTGAAAGGCTACTCGTGGAATTTGTTCCTGCTTGAAAGTTTTTTGAGAAAATACAGCCAAAAATATTTTTACGCAACGTCAACCGTCAACAGCGCAAATGTCGGCGCGATTTATCCCAAGTCGATGAATCTTGAAGACTATCTCGACGTTCAATCGTCGGTGCTTCTTCAAGAAAATGTGCCGCTCGAAAAAAACGCCGTCGAAAATTTCTTGTCCGCGCAAGGTTACAGGTCTCGACGACTTGCCAAGGCGACCGAACGCGTCATTGACAGAGCGCACACGATGCTTGCCGCTAGAGCCTAGCCGTCAATCACTCGAAAAGTTTGCAGCCGTCGTTCTTGAAATCCTCAATCTTATCCAAAATATCTTGCGGCTCAACTTCCAAAAAATTCGCCAGACACTCAAGACAATAAAAACTCTCGGACTTCATGCCCAAGAGTTTTTTTGTTATGCCAATCTCATTTTTGCTCAACGGTGTCTTGCCGCAAACAACGCATTGAAAATTTTTCTTCGCCAATTAAATTACCTCGAACTGCGGAATATTTTTGCCGGCGTACTCAATGTCAAGCAAGGCAAGTTGTCGCCGAATCGTCGCCCGCATTTGACAGGCACGCTCCAAACAATATCGCGCAAAAAATTTCTTGTCGACATCTTCGGCACTGCGAACATTCGGAAAAAATAATTTCAAATACGCCGTGGCAATTCGCTTTATCGCCGCCGTGTCACGTGTATCGGATTTTTCCGGAACCTTAATCAGCTGATCAACTATCGCCCGATAACTCACGTCGTCGCGCAGTTCATGAAGAATCGAACAAAAATATTCGGAGTTCAAAGCCCAACCGCAAATTTTCATGTCGTCGTTCATGCGCGGAATATTCCAGCCTTTGATGAAACCGTGAAAGCGTTCAATCAGCGCGGATTCGTGAAAAACCGTCGGCAGTTCCAAAAACATATTCGCCGCACCGTCCATGTCCATTGTCCGCTTTGAAATGTTCCCGCAGAGAATCACGCCCGCATCAGCCGTGTTCGAGTGGTTGCCGACCGTGTAAACGCCGCTCTCCAAAAATCCTTTCA
>CAMNPA010000063.1 GCA_946547205.1 uncultured Selenomonadales bacterium
CGTGCCCAAAGAAAAAGTAGCAAAAAGAAAGGGCACCTCGCAGGGGCGTTAGTCATCATGATTTCAACGTTGAGACTGTCCGAAATGTTGAGTGCCGGCAAACTTCGCATCACGCTCAGTGGTGCCGGCGACCGCGCGTCCATGCGCGGTCTTTGTTTCGTCAACGTTTTATTGCCAGCAATGTTCCCGCACAAATTGCCGTGACGCTCAACCACAAGAGCCAGATAAAAGGTTTTGTCGTGACGGTTGCGGTTATCGGCATTGACGAAATTTTTTCCAGCGTCGGCAAAATTTCCAGGCGAGCTTTGTTCAAATCGCCCGATATGCCCGTAAGTCGCACGCGTCTTTTGCCGTTGAAAACTTCAATCGCCTTTGAAGTGCCGCCGTCGCGCGTGACGGTTATCAGCGGATGAATCACTTCTTCAACGTCGCCGTCGGTTATCGTAATTTCTGCCGTCGCTTGAATCGGTTGGTTGTTGTCGTCGTAGTCAATGTGCGCGTCCTCAAATGTGTAGCCGAATTCGCCGTCCATCGCAAAAAATTTTTTCGTCAGCAATAATTCCTGAATCGTGTCGATTTTTGCGGCGTGCGGAGCAATGTAAACGTCGCCCGAAAATTTTTTCAGTATGCCCGGTTCGCGAGCCGCATCGGTGCCGTTATTGTGCAGTTTCGTCAACGCGCGGATAATTTCGCCGTCGACGTTGTAGACGTAAAATTTTTCGGTTTCGTCGTCGTTGAAGACTTGCCCTTCGTAAATGACTTCGTGCCCGGCGATTGAAACTTTTGTTCGAGGCTGAAATTCCTGCGTAACGGTTTCGCCTTGCGACGAAATCACAATCGCCAGCAACATCATCAAAAAGCCGACGTGAGAAATTTTTCCGCCTGAACTTATCGAACGCCCGAATTTCGCGAACGTGTAGACAATCAGCACTGCGACTGCCAACGCTATCGGTGCGGTGCTTTTGATGTAAAAATCGCTGTCGACTGCCGCCGCCTCTCCGAAAATTTGGCTCAACAACGGCATTGACATTCCGACCCAAACAATCGCCGCGATGAAAATTATCAGCAGACAGCCGAGCAATATCGCGAACGCAACTTCGCCGTGAGTGTCGTACATTTTGCCTTGCGGAAGTGATTTTGCTTTGACGAGCAGAATCATCAGCCCGCCGATTAAGACCAGCGCATTTGCAAGAGCGATTGTCATTCCGATTGACGTGCCCGCGAACGAGTGAACCGAGAAGTCGCCCAAAATTCCCGAACGCGTGAGGAACGTCCCGTAAATGACAAGTGCATAGGTGAACGTTGCCGCCGCGTGAGCCGGAGCCAACACCGCCGATTTTTTCCGCGCAAGGTTTATCAAATGCAACAACACCGCGCTCAACAGCCACGGTACCAGCGATGAATTTTCGACGGGATCCCAGCCCCAATAGCCGCCCCAACCGAGAACTTTGTAAGCCCAATAGCCGCCGATGAAAATTCCTGCGCCGAGAAAACTCCACGCCGCCAACGTCCACTTGCGAGCCTCTTCAAGCCAATTTCGCGACGCCGTGTCCGTCAACAGTGAACCTAAGCTCAACGCGAACGGAACTGCCAACAGCGCGTAACCGACGAAAATTATCGGCGGGTGAATTGCCATCCAAAAATCTTGCAGCAACGGATTGAGCCCGATGCCTTCGTAGACCTGCGCGGGATTTTCGGCGAAAGGTGACTTTGCCAGCACGAGCAACACGAGCACGCTTTGAATCAGAAAATAAATTCCCAGCGATGTTGCCGACGTTCGACGGAAGATTAACACTGCGCCGATTATCGCGTGAATCAGCAGCCACAACAGGAACGAGCCTTGTTGCCCTGCCCAGAACGCCGAAATTTTGTAGAGCGTCGGAAGTGTCGTTGATGAATACGCCGCGACGTATTCGATGCTGAAATCGTTTTCAAAGATCAAAATCCACAGGAGCAAGCTTGCCGCGCAGATGAAAGCTGTCGACGTTAGCGCGAAGATTTTTACCGGTCGTGTCGACGGAATTTTTTGCGCCAAACAGATTGACATTGCCGCCAATGCAAAAGCTAAGCCGCCGCCTAAGAGAAAATTTCCCGTCAAGTCTTCACCTCGCTTGTTGACTCTCGTACTTTGACGGACAGCCGCTTTAAAAGCGGCGGAACAGTTGTCGCGTCCAACATTTCAACAGCCGCAGTTCATTGCCGCGATTGTTGCCCTTCGTACTTTGAAGGACACTTGATTAAAAGTTTCTTTGCATGAAAACTTTCGTCGGACGTGTCGTATTTGCCAACCGCGACAATGTGATAAGCCTCGTCGAATTGGTCGGGCTTGATGCCGTCAAATTTAACGCGCAAAGTCTCGCCGCTGTCTTCATCAACCAAGCCGAAGGTGAATTCGTCGCACGTCTGCACGGGAGCAAAATTTTTATCGAGCAGACCTTTGACTTGCACGTTGTTTGAAGACGTTCGCGCCTCGGCAATGGTAACGTATGGCGTGACACTTTCGGCAAGATTCATGCCCGCATAGGCGATGAAACTCAGCAACAGGACAATCAAAAAAATTTTTCGCACAAGCCGCATCTCCTTCGATAAATTTTGCTGATTATATCATTGCAAAGAGCCTCGTGATGTTGCGCGGGCAACTGAATCGCTCAAAAAATCCGCCGCGCCGTCGTCAATGTGATTGTCACTCAAATTCGCTTGTGGTAAAATGACGCCGCATTAAATTTGATGAAGGGAGCTTTTTAAATGAGTTCTTCAGAAATAAAAAACTTCGGCATTCTCGGTTACCCGGTCGGTCACTCGTTGTCTCCGCATATGTATATGGCTGCGTTCAAAGCGGCGGGCTTGACGAATTACAATTACACGCTGCTTCCGATTCAGACGGGCAAACTTTATTTCGCGGTCGAAGGCATCAAAAATCTCGACTTTCGCGGCGTGAACGTGACGATTCCGCACAAGACGACGATTATGAATTTTCTCGACGCCATCGATTCGGATGCGTTGGTTATCGGCGCAGTGAACACCGTCGTAAATGATGGCGGCATGTTGACGGGCTACAACACGGACGTTGCGGGATTTTTGAGCGCGCTTGCCGAGGCGAATTTTTTGCCGGAAGAATGTCACGCTGTCGTTTTGGGTGCAGGCGGTGCGGCTCGTGCAATTCTTTGGGGACTTTGCAAAAAACGCGCGGGCTACATCACAATCGGCGCACGCAATCCAATTAAAGCTCAAGCTCTCGCCAACGACTTCCTGAGCTATGGCAACGTCGAAAGTTTCGATTGGCTTTCCGACGAATTCAAAGAAGTTATGCAGACCGCCGATATTTTAATCAACACGACGCCGCTCGGAATGTTCCCGAACGTTGACGATATGCCGCCCGTTGACTTAAAACTTTTGCCGGAAGGCGCGCTCGTCTATGACATCGTTTACAATCCCGCCGAAACGAAATTGCTCAAAACTGCGCGGGAACTCGGCTATCCAACGTTAAACGGCGTGTCGATGCTTTTGTTGCAGGGCAAAGAAACTTATAGGCTCTTCCTCGGCGAAACACCCGACATGGACGTTATGGCGAACACTCTCAATAAAATTCTTCACGGCGAATGAACGGCTTCAACGAACGCGACGGTGAATTTTTATGAACGACTTCGACGAGCAATTACGGCGACTGATTCACATGGAGCGGCACAATTTCGCGGGAAGTTCTTCGCGGGCGATTGTCGAGCTTGTGAATTTGCTGTTCAACTTCGCGATAAAAATTCGGGCGTCCGATTTGCATTTGGAGCCGTTTGAAAAATCGTTGCGCGTGCGTTATCGAATCGACGGGCAGCTGCAAGAGTTGCATCAACCGTTGCCGTTGTCGCTCGCCGACGCGTTGACAGCCCGCATAAAAATTTTGGCGCGAATGGACACGACAGCCGCCTTCTTGCCGTTGGACGGAGCAATTCAATTCGGCAACGTGGAAATGCGCGTGGCGTCGATGCCGTCATTTGGCGCGGAGTCTTTGACAATCCGTCTGCTTGATTCGTCGTTGGAACTGCACAATCTGGGCGATTTAGGTTTCACGTCAGCGAACGAAAAAATTTTTCGGCAAATGATTGATTCGTCGGCGGGCATGATAATTTTAACCGGGCCGATGAATTCCGGTAAATCGACGACACTTTACGCCGCACTTCGCGAACTCAATCAACCGTCACGCTCAATAATGACGCTCGAAGATCCGATCGAACAGCACGTCGAAGGCATTTCTCAAGTGCAAGTCAACGAGAAAACCGGCTTGACGTTCGCGGCGGGCTTGCGGGCGATGTTGCGAATGGATTGCAACGTTCTGATGGTCGGAGAAGCTCGCGACGCAGAGACTTCAAAAATTGCGGTACGTGCCGCGCTCACGGGTCATTTGATTTTCACCACGCTACATGCAAACGACTCGTGCAGCGCGGTTTTTCGTATGCTGGAGATGGACGTTGAACCTTACCTGCTCGCCGCGACTTTGAAAGGTGTCGTTGCTCAACGTCTCGTCAGGAAAATTTGTCGTCACTGCGGCGGCAAAGGTTGCGAAAATTGTCGTGGCACGGGTTACAGCGGACGAATTGCCCTGCATGAAATTTTGCGCGTCGATAAAAATTTGCGCAGTCTCATTCTCAACAGCCGCGACCTTGACGAAATAAAAACTTTCGCGCTTGAAAACGGCTTGAAGACTTTGGCGGATGATGCGTTGGAAAAAGTCCGCGCAGGGTTGACGACGCTTGAGGAAGTTCGCCGCGTACTAGGCTACGATTTAGCTTCTCTTGCACGCTCCGACAACGATTAATTTTTTGACAGGTGAAACGAAATGACAGGCACTTGCGGAGAAAATTTAACGTGGACACTCGACGACGACGGCACGCTTACAATCAGCGGCACGGGCTCAATGGAAAGATTGAATTTGTTCGGCGCGCGAGACTCAATCAAAAAGATTATCATCAATGACGGCGTCACGACAATCAACAGGTATGCTTTTTCCGAGTGCATGAATTTGGCGGAAATAACGATTCCCGACAGTGTCAGAGAAATTGGCAAAAGTGCTTTTGAATACTGTGACAGCTTGAAGGAAATAAAAATTCCCGATAATGTTTGGCGGATTGAATCAGGGACTTTTTTTGATTGCACAAGCTTGGCTCGCGTCACTCTTCCGAAAAATTTGTATATGATTGACGGCGGACAAATAATTGATGAATACGACTACAGGCGAGGAGCTTTTGAATATTGTACAGCCTTGAAGAGTATCACGATTCCGAAAGGCGTCGTTGCAATTGGAATGTGTGCCTTTAACGGCTGCGGCTTGAAGGAAATAAAAATTCCCGATTCTGTCACTAAAATTGGAGCAGGAGCTTTTGCGGATTGTTCCGATTTGGAACGGGTCACGCTTTCAAAAAATCTGACTAAAATTTGTGGCAGTGAAAGATATGAAAATATTTACGTGGATGGAACGTTTGAAGATTGTAAAGCCTTGAAGAGCATAGAAATTCCCGCAGGTGTCACGAAAATTGGCGAAGATGCTTTCTACGGTTGCGAGAGCTTGGAGAAAATTACTTTTCCCGAAGGCGTCGCAGAAATTGGAAACAGAGCTTTTTGCAATTGTGCGAGCTTGAAGGCGATAGAAATTCCCGCAAGCGTCAGATATATCGGCAAGAATGCTTTCAAAGGTTGCGTCGGCTTAGAGAAAGTAATTTTTCATGACAGCTTTACGGTGATTGATGACGAGGCTTTTAGCGAATGTCCGAGCTTATCGGAGATAAAAATTCCGGAAAAAATTTTGAGCGTTACTCTTGACGACAACTTGACGTGTCAACTGGACAACAGAGGCAATCTCATCGTAAGTGGCGCGGGCAATATCCCGGACTATTTCTTAAAGGAATATCTTCAATCTCATCTGCGCGGCTTAATCAAAAAAATTACGATTGAAGACGGCATTAAATCAATAGGCAAAAAAGCTTTTCTGTGCTGCACGAGATTAACAGAAGTGACAATTTCCGACAGCGTCACAGAGATTGGCGAAGGTGCTTTCCTTGATTGTGTTTGCTTGAGCAAGATAAAAATCTCTGAAAATGTCACAAAGATTGACAAGAGTCTTTTCGAGGATTGCATTGATTTAAAAGAGATAACGCTTCCCGAAAGCGTCAGAGAGATTGGCGAGAGTGCTTTTGAACATACGGGCTTGAAGGAAGTAACACTTCCTGCCAACATCGTCAAGATTGGAAAAATGGCTTTCCGATATTGCATTGGCTTGCAGGAAGTAAAAATTTCCGGTGGCGTTGCAAAGAATGATAACATTGCTCTCGGCGACATTGCGGAGATTGGCGAAAAAGCTTTTGCTCATTGCGAGTGCTTGAATGAAGTCACACTTCCTGCGGGCATCACTTTCATTGGCAACGGAGCTTTTGAATATTGTCAGGATTTAAAATCGGTAATACTTCCCGAAGGTCTCACGAGGATTGGCAAATGTGCTTTCGGATATTGCAGCGGCTTGGAGAGAATAACTTTTCCCGAAACGCTCAAAAAGATTTGCGAAAGAGCTTTCGAGCATTGCGATAAGTTACGAGAAATAAAAATCCCCGCTTCTGTTGCGGAGATTGGTAAAAGTGCCTTTCAGTCCTGCAGCAAGTTGGAAAACATAACGCTTAGCGATCGAATCATCGTGATCGGTAAATCGGCTTTTGAATATTGTCAAAACTTGAAAATGGCTTTTTTTATGGGCAATGACATGGAGACTCAAATAAAAATTGTCAAATGCATCGAGGCAAACGCGTCCTATTTGAGAGCAGGATTTTCTTAAGGCTTGAGTTTCGCCAAATATTTTTCTGCCAACAGAGCCGCAGTCGTGCCGTCGGATGCCGCAGTGGTTAATTGGCCCGCAATGATTCGACCGCTCGTGCTCAACTTCAATTCGTCCTTGAAAAGTTGCGTGTTCAATTCTTTTCTTAAGGTTTAAGTTTCGCCAAATATTTTTCTGCCAACAGAGCCGCAGTCGTGCCGTCGGATGCCG
>CAMNPA010000064.1 GCA_946547205.1 uncultured Selenomonadales bacterium
CAGCTGAAATTTTTTGCCGAAGAAATCGTCGACGCGATTAACGACGCCTTCAAGCAGGAGCCGCCGCTCGTCAAGGAAGTAAAAATCGCCAAAGGTTTTCAAATCGCCGAAATGCCGCCCGAAAAAATTTCCGAGTCCGCGCAGGTTGAAAAGCCTCAAGTCACATTGGAGCAAATCATTTTGACGGACGAGGAAATTCAACGGTGCCAAGCTCGCGCAGAAAAATTTTCGGATGATTCATTGCGTGAAACCGTCTTGCAAACTTTGATGTCACAAGTGCGAATTCAAAAGTTTCGGCTGGCGAACGGTTGGCATAAGTGCCGGAATTGCGACAAGCTTTGTCCGCCGCAAGAAATTTTTTGTGAAGTGTGCCGCATAAAAGAACGCAATTTGATGATTGAAGAGCTGTTCAGAATTTTTTACGATGAACCGTGGCTTAAGGCGTTGGACGCGCAGAAAATTTTGCTTGACCGAATGCCGCACATGCGCGATGAATGTCAGCCCGACGTTATCGAATCGGCGCGAACGTCGCTGATACAAAAAATCGCAGGCGGAATTCGTTTCGGAGACGAAGAATCGCCCGACGTGTTGAAATTGGTCATGTTGGAAAAACGTCTGCCGCCCGACAAAATCACGCCCGCAATCATTCGCCGCACGCTCATGGATTTGCAATTCAACCTTGCCGAGCAACCGAAAGTTCAACGATATTTGCTCAAGATTTTGCGAAAATAAAAGCCGCCACGTTTAAGGACGGCTGATTTTTTTTATGCGGTGAGTTTGGCTGTCGTCGCGTTCACGGCTCTGACTAAATCTTTCGGCGCAAGAACAATTTGCATTCCGCGAAGTCCTGCGCTTATCGAAATTTTTTCCAACGTCAACGCGCGACTGTCAAGGTAGACTGGATAATTTTTCTTCGCACCGAGTGGCGAGCAACCGCCGCGAACGTAACCTGTCAACGGCAAAAGTTCTTTGAGCGCGATCATTTCGACAGATTTATTGCCGCTAGCTTTAGCCAACGCTTTCAAGTCGAGTTCGTCGCCGCCGCCGATAACCGCCATGATAATTCCGGTCTTGTCGCCGCGAGCCACCAACGTTTTGAAAATCATTTCAATATCAAGTCCCGACACTTGCGCGACGTGCACGGCAGATAAATCGCTTTCGTCAACGTCGTAAGTTTTAATCTCGTAAGAAATGCCCAGCCCGTCAAGAATTCGCGCGGCGTTTGTTTTCTTCAACTTCTTGCTCAAAATTTTCACTCCGATCATTTTGCCAACGACCAATTTTTTCCGCTGTGAACGTCGACAATCAACGGCACCGACAATTTCACGACGTTTTCCATTGCCGCACGCAAAATTTTTTCCGCGTCCGCAAGCTCTGAAGTTTTAGCCTCAAGGACAAGTTCGTCGTGCACTTGAATGATGATTCGACTTTCAAGCCCGCGCAGATTTTCTTCAGCGCGAATCATTGCCAACTTGATGATGTCAGCCGCAGTGCCTTGAATCGGCGTGTTCATTGCGGTTCGTTCGGCGAAGGAGCGCACGTTAAAATTTCTGTCGTTAATCGCGGGCAAAGTTCTGCGTCGTCCGAACATTGTCGTCACGTAGCCGACTTCGCGAGCTTTGGCAATGGTCGTGTCCATAAAATTTTTCACGCCGGGATAACGTTCAAAGTAGCGCGTGATGTATTCGCCGGCTTCCTTGCGCGATATGCCGAGATTTTGCGACAAACCGTAATCGCTGATGCCGTAGACGATGCCGAAATTGACAGCCTTGGCTTTGCGTCGAAGGTCAGCGGTTATCGCGTCGAGTGGCACGCCGAAAACTTCAGCAGCCGTCCGCGCGTGAATGTCCTGCCCGCGATTGAAAGCGTCAATCAAATTTTCGTCGCCGCTCATGTGCGCGAGAAGTCGCAATTCAATCTGCGAATAATCGGCGGACAAAATGCAGTCGTAACCGTTGCCGGGCTCAAACAATGCGCGAATCGTTCTGCCTTCGTCGGTGCGCACGGGAATATTTTGCAAATTCGGATCGGAGCTGGACAATCTGCCCGTCGCCGTCACAGTCTGATTAAAATTCGTGTGAATGCGTCCGTCGCTGCCGATAAGTTTGCCGAGCCCGTCAAGGTAAGTCGATTTGAGTTTCGTCAACGCGCGGAAGTCGAGAATTGCGGCAACAATCGCGTGACGGTTTTTGAGCTCTTCCAAAACTTCGGCGTTGGTCGAGTAGCCGGTCTTAGTTTTTTTGACAGGCGGCAACTTGAGCTTGACAAACAGCACGTCGGCGAGTTGCTTCGGCGAATTGATGTTGAAAGTTTCGCCCGCAAGGTCGTAAATCTTTTCAATCAGCGCGTTGATACGTCCGCTCATTTCGACGGATTTTTTTTTGAGTTGAGCCGCGTCGACGAAGACACCGCGTTTTTCCATGCGAGCAAGTACTTCCGTCAACGGCAATTCCATTTCGCGATAAAGCCTCGTCAAATTTGCGTCGGCTAGAGATTTTTCGTAACGCGGCGCGATTTTCTCCAGCATTACGACGTTGCCGATGCCGAGCTGTGAATCGCGTTCCGACTTATCGACTTCGGGATTGAGCAGGTAAGCGGCAAGTTTCGCGTCGAAAATTTTTGAAAGGTTGACGTTGAAAGTGCGCAGAAAATTTTTCACGTCGCACAAAATGATTTTGCCGTTGAAGTCGTCGAAAATGCGTTGAACGTCGTCGGGATTGTCCGTCGCAAAAATTTCGCCGCCGAAAATTTTTATCGTGAAGTGATTCGTATCGTGTTGAGCAATCGTCAACGTCTCCGCCGCGAAAATTTTTTCAAAGTCAATCGGCAACGCGTCGGTCGTCTGCGTCGTGAGCAAAGGTTCAGCGTCGGAAGTCAACGGTTCGCCGAAAAGCTCATGAATTTTCTTCAACGCAACCTTGAGCGCGTAACGTCGGCAAAAATCATCAGCGCGAGCAATGTCGGGCGTGAACGTGAAATTTTCCGCGTCGAAGGTGACGTTTGGAACGTTGCGGACGATTTGCGCGAGACGTTTGCTTTTGACGGCATCATCAGCGAAATTTTCCAATGCGGCGCGAATTTTCTTCGACGTGACTTCTGCGCGGCGAGCGAGAACATTTTCAACGGTGCCGAAAGTTTGAATCAACGACGTTGCACTTTTCGCGCCAATGCCCTTGACGCCGGGAATGTTGTCGGAAGTGTCGCCGCTCAAGCCTTTGAAATCGACAAGCAACGCAGGAGCAAAGCCGTACTCGTCGAAAAATTTTTTCTCGTCGTAACGTTCAACGCTGGTCTTTTTATTGAGCAAAACGTTTGTCGTTGCGTTGATGAGTTGCAAAGCGTCACGGTCGCCCGTCAAAATTTCGACGGAAAAATTTTCGCAAGCTTGAGCCGTCAACGTGCCAATAATGTCGTCAGCTTCGTAGCCGTTCGCCGCGCAGGACTTGATGCCCAAAACGTCAATGAATTCTTTCAGCAACGGCAGTTGTGCGGCTAAATCGTCGGGCATACTTTGACGCGTCGCCTTGTATTCGGAAAAAATTTCGTTGCGAAAAGTTTTCTTCGCCGCGTCGAGAGCAACGGCAATCAAGTCAGGCGATTGTTCACGCAGAACTTTCAGCAGAATATTTGCAAAGCCGGTCAATGCGCCGGTCGGAACGCCGTTTGGAGCCGTGAGCGTCGGCATTGCATAAAAGGCGCGGTAGAAAATGCTGCTGCCGTCAATAATCAAAAATTTTTTCATACGTTCTCCGCCTCGAAAGGTTTATCAACTTCATCAGCTTTGGATTTGTCAACTTCATCAGCTTTGGATTTGTCAACGTCGTCAGCTTTCGGTTTGTCAACGTCATCAGTCTTCGGCTTGTCAACGTCGTCGGCTTTCGGCTTATCGGTTTTAGCAGGTTTGGAAGGTTTGGCGGGCTTATCAATCGGCGGTTTAACGTTGAGCGGAATGGATTTGAATCGGAAAATTTTCACGCCGTCCTCGCCTGTCTGCAAGCCGCCTTCGATATTGAAAAGCACCATCGCATCATCGGAATTGCAATAGAGCTGATCTTTCTTCTCGTAGCAAACGACTTTGCCGAAACGACTTTCAAGCGTCGACTCTTTCGGATTCCAGGCAAGTTTGGTGCGCAAAGCCTTCGTGATTGGCACAACGGGCAGATAAGTTATTCCGTCGCGAAGAACAGCTTTGGCAAAATATCTTATGCCGCGAGCGTCGGTCGGTTGAATGAGTTCGCCGTTGACTTCGATGTTGTAAGGTTTGCCGATAAAAGTCGGTTCGCCGTCGGAGTCCGCAATTTTTTTCGCAATGTTGTCGTCGCTCTCGAATGCAAGCACGCCGTAAGGTTCAAGCCACTTTGTCACGTCGGCGGCAGTAATTTCCTGCATACCGTAGCCGTCGGGATAAACGTAATAGACAACGTCGCCTTCAGGAGATTTTTCGACGACAACACGATTGTAAGTTATCTCAACGGGCGTACCGACTTCCACGGCGTCAAAGAGTTCCTCAACGTCGCGCTCGTTCATGCGAATGCAACCGTTTGAAACGTAATGACCGATGCTGTCCGGGCGATTGGTGCCGTGAATGCCGTAGTTGCCTTGAATTTGCATCCAACGATAGCCCAACGGATTATCGGGCCCGGACGGAATTTCATATTCCGGGTCGGACGGATCGATCCACGACGGATTAATTTCCTTCGTGTTGATTTTGTAGTAGCCGGTCGGCGTAGGAGTGCTTGGCTTGCCAACGCCGAGATGATAGACCGCAAGTTTCGTGTCGCCGTCATAAAAGAGCATGAGACGACTCGCCAGGTTGATATAAATTTTTTTGTCAGCCGCCTGCGCAGTTGACGTGAACGAGCCGAGAATAAACGCCGCGCTCAAAATGATTGCCATGAAAAATTTCAACGCGTTCATCGTTAGACATCTTCCTTCCGAAAATTTTTTTCGTCAATATAGCAGTTCAATCTGAAAAAGTTTTGAACTATCGGCGGCAAAATCTGCACGGTCTCAAGCGTCGTAAACAAAGTGGAAATTGTCGATTGACGCGTTAAAAGCTTTGTGATAAGTTTTCGCTCAAAAGGAGTGGTTCACATGAAGAAACTTATAAATTCCGTTGATGCAGTCGAAGAGCAGATGATTCTCGGTCTCGTGAAGTCTGCACCGAAAAAATTGCGCAAACTCGACTGCGGCAATGTTGTCGTTCGTGCACAGAAAAAGTCCGATAAAGTTGCTCTCGTCAGCGGCGGCGGCTCAGGTCATGAACCGTCACACGGCGGCTTTGTCGGAAAAGGTATGCTTGACTGCGCGGTTGCAGGTGCCGTATTCACATCGCCCACGCCCGATAAAATTTTCGAGGGCATTAAAGCTGTCGCGACGGAAGCAGGCGTCCTTTGCATTGTCAAAAATTACACAGGCGACGTTCTGAATTTTGAAATGGCAATGGACATGGCGGCGGACGAGGACATCAAAGTTGCGCATGTTGTCGTTAATGATGATGTTGCCGTTCAAGACAGCCTTTATACGACGGGTCGACGCGGTGTAGCAGGAACTGTTCTCGTGCACAAAATCGCCGGTGCCAAAGCTGAAACGGGCGCGACGCTTGACCAAGTCAAAGCCGTTGCCGAAAAAGTTATCGCCAACGTTCGCACAATGGGCATGGCAATTTCTCCGTGCACTGTTCCCGCCGCAGGAAAGCCCGGTTTTGAACTCGCTGATGACGAAATGGAAATCGGTATCGGCATTCACGGCGAACCCGGCACTCACCGCGACAAACTCACTTCCGCCGACGAAATCGCCAAAACTTTGCTTGATAAAATTCTCGCGGACATCGACTATAAAAATCGTGAAGTCGTCGTTCTCGTCAACGGTATGGGTGCTACGCCGCTCATGGAACTTTACATCATCAATAACTTTGTGCAGGATTATCTGGCTCAAGCCGGCGTCAAAGTTTACGATACGATGGTCGGCAACTACATGACTTCAATCGAAATGGCTGGCTTTTCAATTACACTGCTGCGCCTCGACGACGAACTGAAAGAACTTTACGACGCGCCCGCAGATACGCCCGCTCTCGTGAAAGCTTGACGGAGGATTGACATGATAAGTACGGAACAAATGCTCGCGGTCATTAAAGCCATTGCTCGCCGAATGGAAATGGAAAAAGATTTTCTCACGCAACTCGACAACGAAATCGGCGACGGCGACCACGGAATAAATCTTGCTCGCGGATTCAAAAGCGTTCAAGAAAAATTGCCGACCTTCGCTGACAAAGACATCGGCGCGATTTTGAAAGGCGTTGGCATGGAACTCGTCTCGACTGTCGGCGGTGCAAGCGGTCCGCTTTACGGTACGGCGTTCATGAAAGCCGGCAACGTCTGCAAAGGCAAAACTGAACTCACCGACGCGGATTTTGTCGCGGCGTTCAATGCGGCTATCGGCGGAATTCAAATGCGCGGTAAAGCTGTCGAAGGCGAAAAAACTATGCTCGATGCACTTTGCCCGGCGTACAAAGCTCTAAAGGACGGAATTGACGGCGGAAAAATTTTGTCGGAGGCTTTGGCTGATGCTGTCAATGCGGCGGCGGACGGCGTCGAATTCACCAAAACAATCATTGCCACGAAAGGTCGCGCCAGTTATCTCAAGGAACGCAGTCTCGGTCATCAAGATCCCGGCGCAACTTCAAGCCTTTACATGTTGCAGACAACGCTCGGCGTTTTGCAGGAGGCATGACGTATGGTCGGGATTGTTATCGTTTCGCACAGTCAAAAGCTCGCGGAAGGTGTCGTCGAAATTTCTCGCATGATGGCTCACAACGCGCCGATTGTTCCCGCAGGCGGACTTGACGACGGAAATTTGGGCACGAGTTACGAAAAAATTCAAAACGCCATCGAGTCGGTGTATTCGGCTGACGGCGTGATTGTGTTAATGGATATGGGCTCGGCGGTGATGACGACGGAAATGGTGCTTGAAGATTTGGAGCGCGATAACGTCTTGATGATTGATTGTCCGCTTGT
>CAMNPA010000065.1 GCA_946547205.1 uncultured Selenomonadales bacterium
TCTTTGGCAAGCTTGAGCCGCCGCTCCATCATGGCAAGCCACTTGCTGTGACGATATTCGTTGCTCGCGTCGACGTAATCATTATTGTATTTCCAATCGCGTGCGCCCGTATTGTAAGGCGGATCAATGTAAATGCAATCGACCTTGCCGGCGTAAAGATATTTGAGCAGTTGAAGCGCGTGATAGTTGTCCGATTCAATGAGCGCGTGCCACAAATTAGATTCGGGCGCATTGCAGACGGTGTCGAGCGGTTGCAGATACGGATAAATTGGCGTGCCGAATTGCGCGACGCTGATTAAGTCTTCAACGCGACAAATCATTTGCTCACCGTCGGCAAGTCGTATGCAATTTGCGTTGTCGCCGTCAATTTTGATGACGCGATAAACTTCGTTGACTTTACCGGCTTTGAGCGCGACGCGAGATTTTTTCTTGACGGGAACATCGTAAAGCGGAGTGCATTCGGGATTTTGCGGCTCGAAGACCAATCCGAATTTCTTTGAACGTTTCAGAGCGGCAATTTCCTTTTCGATACGCCGCCGCAAATTTTCATCGGCAATTTCGCGAATCAGCTCGTCCAACGCTGACATAACAATCACTCCATTGTAGGAACTGGGAACGAGGAACTAGGAACTAGTGTAGGGACTAGAAAAAAACTAGTTCCCAGTTCCTAATTCCTTGTTCCTATCAACCCATTTGTGCTTGATGAAGTTTGGCATAGACGCCGTTGCGTTTGATAAGCTCATCGTGAGTGCCCGCCTCAATGATGCGTCCTTTGTCGATAACGATAATCGCATCGCAATCGCGGACAGTTGATAAACGGTGAGCAATCATTAACATGGTGCGCCCGCGAGAAATCGGCTCAATGTTGTTCATGATGATATTTTCTGATTCGTAGTCAAGTGCGGAAGTTGCCTCGTCGAAAATCAGAATTCGCGGATTAGACAATAGCGCACGAGCAATGGCTATGCGTTGACGTTGACCGCCGCTCAAAAGACTGCCGCGTTCACCGACGAAAGTATCGTAACCGTGAGGGAATTGACTGACGAATTCATCTGCGCCCGCCAATTTTGCCGCCTCAACAATTTCCTCGTGCGTGGCGTTCGGGCAGGCAATGCGAATGTTATCTTCAACGGTGCCGCTGAAAAGTTTGCTGTCCTGAAGAACGACGCCGATTTGTCGACGCAACCACGCAGGCTCAACTTGTGCAATGTCCACGCCGTCAATCAAAATGCGTCCCGTGTCAGGCAGATAAAGACGTTGAATCAATTTCGTTAGCGTTGACTTTCCCGAACCTGAACGACCGACGATACCGACTTTCATGCCGGCAGGAATTCTGATGTTGACGTTATCCAAAACTTTGCCGCCTTCAACGGAATAACTGAACGCCAATTTTTCAAGAGCAATGTCTCCGCGCAAACTCGGCAGTGTCGTGCGTGAAGGATTGAACGTCGGCTCAATGTCCTCGTCCATGATGTCGGAAAGTCGTTCCATTGAAACGCGAACATGCTGGAACTGTTGCCACTGATTGATAAGGCGCATAATCGGCGCGATTAACTGCCCGGCGATCATCTGGAAGGCTATCAATTCGCCAACGGAAATTTCGCCGTCCATAACGTAATAAGCACCAATCCACAGAATCACGAGATTAAACATGCTGAAGAAGAACGAGCCGATTGAGTTTGCGACGTTGGCAAGATTTACGACGGCAAGAGACGCCTTGACGAAACGCGCGAGCATCTCTTCGTAGCGGCGAATGAATTGGCTTTCGACGCTGGAGGCTTTGACGGTGTGAATGCCGGTTATCGTTTCGATTAGGAAAGAGCGATTTTCACTGCCGATTAAGAATTGGTCGTTAATCAGACGTTTGAAAATCGGTGCGGCGATTAAATTCAGAATCACGAACAGCGGAATCATCAGCAACACGACGTAGCTCAAGATTTGGCTGTAGAGAAACATTGCGGCGAAGTAGACGATTGCAAAGACGATGTCCAAGACGATTGTCAAGCTGTTGCCCGTCATGAATCCGCGCAACGTTTCAAGCTCGCCGGTACGTGAGACAACGTCACCAACTTGCCATTTTTGGAAATAGCTTATCGGTAATGACGTGATATTTTTAAACAGGCGCGAAGAAAGTACGCCGTCCATTTTGCAAGTGATGTTCGAGAAAAGATACGTTCGCACGCCGAGCATGAAATTTTGAAAGACCGTGCATAAAACCATGCCCAAAACTAAAATATCGAGAGCTTCCGCCGCTCTGTGCACCAAAACTTTATCGATGATGTTTTGCACGAAGACAGGTGACGCCAAGCCCAACAACTGCAGCAGGAGCGACAAGAACAGCACGTTCTTTAAAAGCGGCAAATATTTTCCGATGACCGGGATAAACCATTTGAAACCGAATTTGCTTTTCTTGCGGTCGAGTTCATAGCGGCGCGTGAAAAGAATTGCATCGCCCGTCCAGTCCAGCAAAAGTTTGTAGCGGTCGACTTGCACGGGATGTTGAGAAAATACGGGATCCATCACGTAAATATTTCCGTCGCGAATCGTCGTGATGACAACACTTCTGCCGGAATGAAGTTTGATTAGCACGGGATAAACGAGCTTATCCAAATCTTCTTCCTTCAAGCCTTCGTATTTGCGTGCCTTCAATTTCAGCTCACGGGCTGCGCGGACAATCGTCGTAAAATCAACACTGCCTGCTTCCAAAACGTAAGCGCGTTCGAGTTGGCGATAATCGGCGGGAATGTTGTAATACTTCGCGATTGAAATTAAACAAGCAAGTCCCGTGTCAATGCCGTTGACGATGCCGCCGTCTTCACGCTCTCTGATAACTTCGGTGTCGAGCACGTTTATATCGTGATCGTTAAGTTCGTCAACTTCTTTTTTAGGCGGAACTTTTTTTATCGGGATTTTGCCCAAAGGTTGACCGCCGGGCTTTTGCGGCGATTGACCGTTTGACGGGACGAGATTTTTATTGTCGGGAGTTTTATTTTTATCTTCTGCCATAAATTACCGCTCCCTTAAAGCTTCGGAAGTGTAGCGGCGGAAAGGATCAAGGAAGAAGTCGATAATACGTTTCTCTTTGATTTTGATTTCCGCGCTGACATTCATGCCGATTTCAATTTTCGCGGGCTGACCGTAGACGTTAATATCGTTGCTCGTCGGGTCAAGGATGAGTTTAAATTTTTTGTCCTGTTGCGGATTGCTCGGCTCGTTGACGGCGTCCGCGCTAATCTCCATGACTTCCGCCTTGTACATGCCGAATTTTTGAAAGTTGTAAGTCTCGAATTTGACTTCAGCTTCTTGCCCGACTTTGATAAAGCCGATGTCCTTGTTGTCCGCATAAACTTCAAACTCAAGCTTAACGTCTTCGGGAACGATTTGCATCAAAGGCTGCGCGTCCGTGACGATGCCGCCGAGCGTGTGAATGTTCAGATTGTAAACACGACCGCTGATCGGCGCGTAAATCGTCGCCATGCGCGAATCCTCATCAGCTTTCTTAATCGCCTCGGTGACGGTGTAATATTCCTTTTTCGCTTCAACCATCGCGGTCATAATGTCTTTGTGATATGACGCGTCGACGTTGGCAAGATTTTGTTGAGCTTCGGCAATTTCCGCTTTGATACTGTTAATCGAGTCGAGTTCCGCTTGAGCATTTTTTTCGTATTGAATCGTTGAGCTTTGCTGTTCAAGCAGTTGGAATTCGGAAATGGCGTCCTGCTCCATCAAATCGGTAAGACGAGCTTCTTTCTCCTGCTCAATCGCCAAAACTTGCGCGTACTTCTCGTAATTTGCCTGTGTTGCCTGAAGTCGAGCCATTTTCTGTTCGATGATGTCCAAACGGCTTTGACGTTGCGTTTTATAATCGGACGTGCGAGACTGATAAAGAGCCAATTCCGCCGCCAAATCGTGCGCTTCAAGGTCGGGATCTTCTTCCGGCACGAAAGGCTGTTGCGTGAGTTCGGCTGTCAAACGTTGCAAATCCAATTTGTAATAAGCCGCGCGTTTCTTCAAGCTGTCGTAATCTGCGGAAGTCGTCGTCGGGTCAAGGACAACAATAACGTCGCCTTCTTTGACGAGTTGACCTTCCTCAACGAGAATTTCTTTGACAATGCCCTTGTTCTTGACTTGAACGGTTTTGACTTGACCTGAAGGAATGACTTTGCCGGCGGCTACTGCGACTTCGTTGATATGCCCTAAAAATGACCAAGTGAGCAATGCGACGACCAACAGCAAAATCGTCCACATGACAAGCCGTCCCGTCGGTGATGGCGGCGTTTCAGTCACTTCAAGTATTGCCGGCAAGAATTCTGTTTCCTTTTCACGATCCTCGCCGTGAAGTAGCCAGTGGAAAAAATTTTTCAATCTTTTTTTCATTGCGCTTACCCTCTGCTTTCTTGCTGATCGTGGAGATAACGATAAAGTCCGCCGAGTTTCATCAGCTGTTCATGCGTGCCGCTCTCGACGATCTGCCCTTTGTCGATGACAATGATTTTATCGCAACGGCGCACCGCGCTCAATCTGTGTGCAATGATAAGCATAGTTCTGTTCGCACCGATTGCTTCCATGTTGTTAAAAATGATTCGTTCGGACTCGTAGTCAAGCGCGGAAGTTGCCTCGTCGAAAATCAAAATCGGCGGGTTGGCAAGCAGAGCACGAGCTATCGCCACGCGTTGACGTTGACCGCCGGAAAGTGAATCGCCGCGTTCGCCGACTTTGGTATCGTAACCTTCTTTAAGCTCCAAAATAAAATCATGAGCACCTGCAAGACGCGCCGCACGAATAATTTCGTCCATTGTGGCAGTCGGACGGCTTATGGCAATGTTGTCGCGCACGCTGGAATTGAAAAGATAATTTTCCTGCATGACGACGCCGATTTGATCGCGCAGCCACGAAAGATTTGCCTCGCGAGTGTTGATGCCGCCGATTATGATATGACCTTCTTCGGGAACGTAAAGATTTTGGACAAGGTTCGTTAAAGTTGACTTGCCGGAGCCGGAACGACCGACGATTCCGATTTTCTGACCGGGCTGAACTTTCAAGTTGATATTCTGCAAGACGAGCGGTAAATCGACGCGATAACGGAAAGAGACGCCCGATATATCAATGCCGCCGTCAATTCTTCTGTCGCCGCGCTTGCCCATTTCCGCAACGACCGGTTCCATTGGCGTATTCAAAATGTCGCCGATAAGTCGCAGTGCCATTTTCAGCATGAACAGATGCCACCACATCATCAAGATGCTCGTCAAAGGACCCAGTGCCTGCTTTGAAAGCATTTGGAAGGCGATTAATTGACCGAGCGTCAATTCGCCGTCCATGACCATATGACCGCCGTACCAGAGAATTGCCATCGTCACCAACGCTTCGCCAACGGTTCTGGATGTTTCCATGAACAGGCGGAACTTCGACATTTCAAATTGGTTACGAATGTAACGCGCGATAAGATTTTCCCATTTGTTGACGAATTGCGGTTCGACAGCCAGAGCTTTGACCGTTTCGACGTTCGTTATCGATTCGACCATGAAGGCATTGCACGCCACTCTTGCACGCCACATGCCTTGAAGTTTGCCTCTTAATATCGGCAGAGCCAAAATTTGGATAGCGTAGATTGGAATTATGCACAGCGCGACCCACGTCAACGGCACCGAATACCAGAACATGAAACCGATGAACACAAACGAAAAGAGCGCGTCAAGGACAGCCATCAAGCCGGGACCTGTCAAAAATTCTCGGACACGGCTCAACATTTCGATACGCATCATCGTTTCGCCGACGCGTCGTTGTTCGTAGTAAGGCAACGGCAACGAGATTAAATGGTGGAAAAGTCGTGCGCCCAAAATCGCGTCGAGTTTATTCGTCGTGTGGTTCAGGATGTAAGTTTTCAGCGCGGTCAAAAGCGATTGCATGAAGAAGAATGCGACCATGCTGCAACCGATAACCATCAGCGTTGAAAGTCCGTTGTTGCCGATGACTTTGTCGATTATAACCTGCGTGATGAGCGGAAAGACAATTCCCATCAACTGCAGGAAAAACGATGCCGACAAAATTTCGACGAGTTGCTTTTTATAACGCTTGACGACTTTAACAAACCAATCGAGATTGTGGAGCTTTTTGAAATATGACCAGTTGAATGCCGCAGAGAAAGTCAACATTTCGTTTGACCAGCTCTCCAGGAATTCTTTCATTGGAATTGCCAAAGGTTTGCTTTCGCGCGGGTCAATCGCCAAAACGACTTCTTCATTCAAGCTGCCGATTGCGATAAATGCTCCGTCATTCATTTTGGCTATGGCGGGATATTCTACCTCGCGCAATTCGTCGACAGTCGGACGGATAAGTTCGGTGTCGATTTTATGTTTCTTTGCCAGCTTGCGCAGTTTTTCCCAGTCGACTTGATCGTCAGTTTCGGGATTTTCATCATAAATTTTCTGCAAGTCCTTAACTCCGAAGTGTTGCAGAATTTTTATGACTGAAACGATCCCTGTGCGATTTTTTGGCGGCAAGGATTTATTTTCGGGCATGTTTCATACCAGGCTCCCTTCTTAAGTGATGCATAACGAAAAAACAATTGACGTTTTGCTTTATACAGCAAAATCATTAAGGCTATATTAAAAAAATTTTGTTTCATAAGAAAAGCCGCCGTCAACCCGCAAGGAAGACAGCGGCCTTTTCTATTTGTCTGATAAGGATTAACGATACTTCCGCTTGCGAGCCGCCTCCGATTTTTTCTTGCGGCGTACGCTCGGCTTTTCGTAATGTTCACGCTTGCGAACTTCGGCGAGTGTGCCTGCTTTTTGACAGGTACGCTTAAAGCGGCGGAGAGCACTGTCTATGGATTCGTTTTTCCCAACTTTGACTTCATTGGCCATTCAATATCCCTCCCTCCGCTTGATACTCGAAAATTGACTTGCCCGCGTATTTTAGCACGCAACTTTTCAACCGTCAACAGTCTACTTTTTCATTGCTGATGAACTTCCTTTCTTTGCTTGCCCAAAGAAAGGAAG
>CAMNPA010000066.1 GCA_946547205.1 uncultured Selenomonadales bacterium
AAGCGAGCTGTTAGCTCGTTTTTTCTGCCTCGTTTAATGCTTTGTTTGCCGCTAAGAGCAAAATTAGTTTAAGAGTTCAACCAATCTATCAAAAAGTCTGCGAGCGCAAATGCGAAACTTCCAACGGCAATGCCCAAACCGACACTGGAAATTATTAATTGCGTAAGAGTCTTTGACAAAGGCGTTCACCTCCTCTCTTACGAGGAGAAAACGCCAAACTAACAACTCGCACGCCGTAGTTTAGCATATCTTTTTTTTCTTTTTCAACAAAAAGTCAATCAGTATGAATTGCCTTCCGACGTGCGGCGGCTGATAGACGAAGGAGCGATTTTTTAATACATAGTCGAGACAGCGAACGACGCTAAAAACGCAAAATCAGCTTAGGGGTATAAAGTATCGTGCGAAGTAAAATCGGCGCGTTCTGGGGCAAATTAGGCGCCTTAATGGGCGTGATTTATTCGGCTGAATTCTCCGATTTAGAATCGGGAAACCATCAGCAACGCTTGATAAACGCGAGGTCTATTAAGGCGAGATATTCAGACATGCTGATTATTTTTTGACCACGTCATTAATGGATTCGTCAGCGTCGTCGATTGTTTGACTTCGCAGGTGATTTAGCTCGTCTTGAAGGCAGATATAATCTTCCGGCAATTTGTCGGCTTGGTCTTTAGCTGCTGATAAGCTCAAGCAAGCGTGGTTCCGTGAAAGTAGCAGTTGCGGTTTGTCGGTGTCCTCAAAACCTAACGAAGTCGGTGCCGAGGAAGTGCAAAAGCTCGCGAATTGAAAGCCGCCTTGAGAAAATTTATTGACGAGAACAATCTTTGAATAAAAATATAGCCGTTCCAAATGAAGCGGCTTTTTTGGTGTAAGGAAAAATTCTGGTCGATATGATGAAAGTATTGGCGATAATGGCAGCAAATGCCCGTTAAATTTATCCGCTCCTGCAAATGCCAAACATTTCCGCTCTGAGTTCTCCGCCGTCGTTGGCTTTGGTTGCCAAAAGTCAACGTTCAAGATATAATTTGTGATGTTTATTGCTCATCTCGGCGATGAAAAAATTGACATAAGGCAGCCGTTTTGAAATTGAAACGCGAACAGATTACAAGCGTCGATTTCGGCTTAAAACTTTTTTGACGGCACCTTTCATGCGTGGAGAATTTATCAAAGCGGCACGGAGTGATTCAAATGGCTTTAATCGAATTGACCGAAGAACAACCCGTTGACGAAAAAATTTTGGCGAAGTATTCAAATCAGCTGTTGAAATTATCGCAGGGACGCGCGTCCAAAAACGTTGAGCCCGAAGTCGCGATTTTTTACAGGAAACAAATTTTGTCGCGGCGTCTGCTGAAAATTTCCGTCGAAGATTTATCGAAAGCTCCGGCTCAATCGTGGTACGGCGAATATATCGCGCTGTTGGCAATCCGCATAAAAAATCCGGCGTTGCAAATCATCAGCAGAGAAATCGTCGCGGAGCTACTTCAGTGGTACAGAGAACATTTTCAATCGGACGAACGAGAATTGGCAGTTTTGGGGCTGATTCAATTCATGACGCCGCTTGAACTCATGGTGCCGTTCAATCAGCATTTGTGGCATTCGACAATGCGAGCCGATGTCCGCGCAGTGATTTTGGAGCAATATCCGTCCGTCAACTACACCGACAGAGAAATTGCCGCGTATTGGCTTTACCGCCAATCAAAGCGGCGTCACGAGTTCGGAAAAATTCGCGTGGTGTTTATCGTTCAGTCGCGTATCACGTGCGATAAATTTTTGCCCGTTTATGAAGCGATGACTTCCCGCAACGATATAGAGGCTTTTTTATTTCTGCACACGGACACAAATTATAAACACGCCGCCGGCTCCTGGAAATATTTTCGCGACAAATATCCCGACGCGATAATTTACGATAACTGCACGCTGCCCGACCTTCAACTTTTGAAGCCCGATTATGTTTTCATAAGCAATCCTTACGAGAATCGGCGCACGTTCCTTTCTCTGCGCGTCAATGACATTGTGAAGTTCGCTAAAGTCTGCGTCATATCTTACGGCGCAACGTTGGCTTACAGTTTCGCGAATCGACTGTTCGACGACTTCCCGAATTTTTACGGCAACGTTTACATGATGTTTTGTTCCGGCAAGTCAATCAAAGCTTTGGCAGAAAAAAAATTCACGACGAATTTAAATCGGCAGCACTTTGAATTTTGCGGCTATCCCGAATTGAAAAGCTGGTATCAACTTGAAAAGTCTCCGTCTTCCAAAAAACGTATTCTCTGGACACCGCGTTGGACGCCCGGTTCTCGTCAAGAATCACGCGTCGGCGGCAGTCACTTCTTGAAATACAAAGACAAGTTCATTGCGCTGACCGATCGTTACGGCGGCAAGGTTGAGTTGTATTTTCGTCCGCACATGAATCTTTTCCGCGAGCTTGTAAGAAACGGCGATATGACCAATGCCGAAGTCGACGCTTACAAAAAAAATTTGGACGCGGCGCACGTCATCCGTCACACAAATCTTGCCGATATGAACAATTCACTGCGCAACGTCGATATTTTTCTAACCGACTATTCAAGCATCGTGATTGATTTGTTTCTGACCGGTCGTCCCGTGATTTATTGCGACTTTCCCGAAGCCGTGCCGCTGCCCGAATATAAAGAAATGTTTTCGGCAATGTACATCGCGCACGGTTGGCAAGACGTTGAACGGTATCTTGATGACCTTATTGCCGATAAAGACCCGTTGTTTGCCGGACGCCAAAAAATTGCCGCGAAGATTTACGAGACTCATAAAGACGCGACGGAAAAAATTATCGAGAGAATTTTAAAAGACTTTAACGCCAATTTGGAGGCTGGTGCTTATGGAAAAAATTAACGTTGTGCTCGTCTTGATGAACCGCGATTTGTTGGACGGCGCAATAAAAAATTTGAACTTCGACAACGTGAATTTGTCAGCAATAATCATGGACAACGACTACGAGGAAAATTTTCAGCTCGGCGAAACTCCAATGACAATTCTGGTCGGCGAAGAGCAAATTCCCGTTGATTCGTTCGCGCTCATGCAAAAAGTTATCAGAGCCATGCTGAAAAATGCGAAGGATTATTTGTGGCTGATTCGCGGCTGCGTGAAAGACCTCGGCGATCTTTTGAAGGCGAAACGTTTTTTGATGACAAACGGCGTGCCCGAAAGGAATATCGTCAACTTTGAAGTTGCCTCGCAAATTTCCGCGACGTGGCTTGCGAATCTGAATCACGTTGAAAATTTCGGTGCGGACTATTTCGCGACGGGCGACGAATATACTCGCGGCGGCTTGAACATGAATTTGATTCCGTCGGACGCGCGCGGTGTGAATCTCGCCGATGTCAATCAGGATTTGCGACAAAGCTGGTTGACGGCGAAATATGTTTTTGAACACGTCAAGCCCGGCACGATAAAATTTGTTCTCATCGGACTCGCGCCGCACAGTTTTTATTACGACAACGCCAAAGATTTTCTGCACGCGCCGAAAAATTTGCAGTACGCCTGCGCCTTCGACAAGCTGAACGTTCGCGACGAAATGCTTATGAATTTAATCAGCGACGACGCCAAAAAATTTTTCGCGACCGCAACCGAAGCCGACGTAAATTTTGACGGCATAAGGCAGACGCTCAACGGCTCCGTTTCTGCAAAGGCGATAGCCGCTTGGGGCAGCGACACGAAATTTTTGGCGGCGGACTCATTTGACGACAACGTTCAGATTCTGCAAAATTATATCGAACTCTGCTTGGAGCACGGTGCGCAACCGATTGGCGTTATCTTTCCGTTCGCGCCCGCAACCCGCAAAAATTACAACGCCGACCTTTTAAAAGTTTTCCGCGCCACGATTCGAGAGCTTGAAGAAAATTACGACTTCCCTTGCGTTGACATGTTTGAAATGAAAATCGGCAACGATTGTTTCTTCGACATGACGCACGTAAATTCAAAAGGTCAAATCTTCACGAGTGCGCTGCTCTCGCTGAAACTTTTCAACAAAGGACTTCTTCCCGCAGAAAATTTCTTGGATACGACTTACGAATATCTGAAGCGTTTGGCGTTGATTGCTCCGAAAGACGACTACAACGCGTTGACGGAACGTGTCTTTGATGCGTCCGCAAAAAAAATTGCCGGCAAGAGCAAAATCAAAATCGGCTTTGCAATGTTGGAAGCGGCTCATTGGTGCGGCAAAGATTTATACAATTTCTTCGCCGGTGATGAACGTTTCGATACGACGGTCTTTCTGTCAATGGACTTTCACAAGGACATCAATGACGTTGTCAAAAAAGATTTTCTGGAAGGCGTCGAACAGTTGCGCTCGCACGGACTGAACGTCGTCGCCGTGGACGATTTTGATGCGAACATTCCCGCGCAGGACGTGATGATTTATTTGACGCCTTACATGCAATATTTCGCCAAGCCGTTCCAAATTCAAAGCTTGACGCCGAAAACTTTAATCGCTTACATTCCCTACGCTTACGATTCGTCGTTCCACATCAAATCGTTCTACAGCCAAATGATCATTCTCATTGCGTGGAAAATTTTTTTCTCGTCAACGGTCACTTTCGATTTGTACAAGGAGAAAGCCGTTATCGGAGCACCGCGCGGAATTTACAGCGGCTATCCGAAGATGGATATTTTTTTCAAAGCCGACGCCGAGTTTAATTTCGATTGGAAGACGACACGTCCCGACGCGAAGAAAATCATTTGGGCTCCGCACCATTCCATTGCAAGCACCACGTCCATTGTTTATGCAACTTTCCAATGGAATTATGAGTTCATGTACGAATTCGCCAAAGCTCATCCCGAAACGTCGTGGATTGTCAAGCCGCACCCATGGCTGTTTTTTACGGCGGTCACCGAAAAAATTTTCCCGTCTGCCGAAGCTTTGGACGAGTATTGGCGAAAATGGAACGAGCTGCCCAACGCGCAAGTTTATATTGGTGCTTACTATCAGCACGTCTTCGCCACGAGTGACGCCATGATTCACGACTGCGGCTCTTTCATTGCCGAATATCAATACGTCGATAAGCCCATGATTTATTTGACGCGCGACACTCAAAAGTTTAACGACCTCGGCGACGAAATTTTGAAAGTCTCTTATTGCGTTGACGGTCAAGATTCGGACGCCATTGCCGCGACGATTCAACGTGTCATCATCGAAGGCGACGACTATCAATCTGCCGCACGCCGCGAAATTTTTGATAAGTATTTGAACTATCCGCAAGCCAACGGAATGCTTGCAAGCGAATTCATTTATCGGAGCATTGACGACGAATTCAAACTTTCGTCGGAATGATATAGTAAGTTGTTTATTTTTTGGAGGTTGTTGCTTATGGAGAAAAATGATATTTCCGCGACGTGCCTTGAGAATTTGCGTCACATTGAAGAAAACGGCGCAGATTATTTCGTGACGGGCAACGAATACGTTCAAGTCGGCTTGAATCTGAGCTATATCCCTCGCGTTCATGCAGATGAAAAAATACATGGGGGGAGGGTATACTTTCCGACAACAATCAGACATTGCAGCAGAGCTATCTGATTGCTGAACATGTTTTCTCGCATGTCAAGCCCGGCACGATAAAATTTGTTCTCATCGGTCTGTCGCCCTATGTGGTTTCGGATAAGGATTCGCCTGTTGCCTGCAAGGTAGAAGAAACAATTCTTGAAAATTACTTTAAGCTCTGCCTTGATAACGGTGCTAGACCTGTCGCCTTCGTCTTGCCTGTTCATTCGTCTCTGAAAAATCTCTACGATGCCGACACCTTGAAACTCTTCCGCGACACGATTAACAAAGCCGCTCGGAAATGTAAGGCGGATTTTATCGACTTGCTCGACGCGAAAATTCCCGATAAGCGTTTCAAAGACAAAGCGCATTTTGATTCAGACGGCTCGTCGGCAATCAGTGCCTTGCTCAGCGCGAAACTTTACTTTGCAAACATTTTCTCTGTCGGAAATATCTTGCACATGGACAACAAATATTTCGACGTGCTTGCCAAATATTTCCCGAACGATTACAAATCGCTGATTCATCACATCTTTTGCCGCATGGCTTGCGACGACTTCAAACGCCTGTCCGAAACTTTGTCGAAAGAAAATTGCATGGATTTGATGGCGCGTGCCTTTTCCGAAAGGACTTACGACCATCTCGCGAAACTTTCCGATATGTTATCAAAGGACGACTATAACGATTTGGCGGCGCGTATCTTTGAAATTTCCGCAGAAAAAATTCGTCGCAAAGATAAAATCAAAGTCGGCTTCTCTTTCATATACGGATCAATGTGGTTCGGCGACGATTTATATAATCTTCTTGCCAATGATGAACGTTTTGAGCCGACTCTTTTTCTTAATACAAAGTCCGGCAACAAAGGTAGAAATGAAGAAGCCCTAAAAGATTTTGAGAGATTTAAAGCGCATGGTATAAATATCTTTGATTTGAATGACAGGACTCTCACTATTCCCGCGCAGGATGTCTTTTTTTGTTTAATGCCTTACACGAATTCTCCGCCTGCGCCTTTCAGACTCGTAAATCTTCATTTGACAACTTTATTGGTGAGTTTCTCTTATTCGCTAAGCGTGGCTGATAGAGGCGGTCTGCTGAATTCGGCGTTTTATCGTGTTCTATGGAAAATGTTCGCCTCGTCGCCCGTTGAATTTGAAATGCTTAGGACGAAGAACAAAGTATTCAGCGCGTCGCGAATGGTTTACAGCGGTTATCCTAAGCAAGATATTTTCTTTAAGCCGGATTCAAAATTTCATTTCGATTGGAAGATGGCTCGTCCCAATGCGAAAAAAATCATTTGGGCTCCGCATCACTCCGTAGTAAACAACGGTCCTTTACTTTCAACCTTCCATTGGAATTACAAGTTCATGTACGAATTTGCCA
>CAMNPA010000067.1 GCA_946547205.1 uncultured Selenomonadales bacterium
ATCGTGCTCGACGCGGTCAAACGCATTGACGGCGTTGTAAGTGTTGACGTGAGCTAAGGAGGCTTGAAATTGAAAATCGGTAAAATTTTTGCGGCGGGAATGTTGAGCTTGAGCTTGTTGACGGGCTCCGTGACGACTTTCGCCGCGCCCGCATGGAAGTTGCCCGTTAGCGGTAAAGTCTTTGCTTCCGACGCCGATAAGCAGGCTTATATCGCGGACTACATGGGAAAATTTTTACGCAAGGAAATTAAATACAACTTCGCCGCGCCCGACAAGTGGACTTACGAAAAATTCACAGTCAATGGCGTCAAAGTCGAACGGCTCATCAATCCCAAGCAGAAAAAATCTCCGCGAGTCGTCCTGCAACTTCACGGCGGCGGTTACATCGGTGCGCTTAGCGATTGGTATCGTGATTTTGCCGTCAAGCAAGCCGTGATGACTGACGCGCGCGAAGTCTGGATGGTCGATTATCGTATTGCGCCCGAATACATTTATCCCGCCGCACTTGAAGACTCCGTTAAAGTTTATGAAGAACTTATTAAGCGTTTCGACTCGAAAAATTTAATCGTCTTCGGAGATTCTGCCGGCGGAAATTTGGCGTTGGCATTGTCGTTGAAACTCAAGGAAGAAAATTTGCCGCAACCAGGCGTTTTAGTTTTGCTGTCGCCGCGAACGACTTTTGAAAACGACATGCCGTCACGAATAAACAACGTCGACCGCGATTTCGTGTTGGGCAAGTTAAATGCCCGAATGTATGCCGCAATGAACAATCCCGTATACGCCGGAGACATCCCTTTGAACGATCCGCGACTGTCGCCGATTTACGCGGACTTGACGGGCTTGCCGCCAATGCTGATTCAAGTTGGCGGGCACGAGCTTTTCCTCGACGAGGGCATTGAACTGCTCAAAAAGGCGACGGCTGACGAACTCAACGTGACGCTTACGGTCTACAGCGGAATGTCGCACGTCTTTTCGATATTATTGCCCGAACTCGACGACAGCATAAAATCTTTCGCAGAAATAAAATCTTTCGTGAATTTGCATTTGACAAAGTGAATCGGCTGCGAAAAAAGACCGCGCATGGATGCGCGGTCGTCGGCACACTGAGCGTGACGCGAAGTTTGCCGGCACTCAACATTTCGGAAAGTCTCAACGTTGAAATCATGATGACTAACGCCCCTGCGAGGTGCCCTTTCTTTCGCTTCCTTTCTTTGGGCAAGCAAAGAAAGGAAGTTCATCAGCAAAGAAAAAGTAAATCCTAAACATAAAAAAAATTTACAGCTTAAACGGAAAGGAAGTTTCAAATGAATTACGATATTATCGATACGATTGTTCGCACGGCGATTGACGCAATGCGCAATGCTTACGTTGAACACGGCTCCATTGCAACGGGCTCATGTCTTTTGGCGAGCGACGGCACACTTTACAGCGGTTGCGCCATTGACAGCGTCGTTGCCGAATTTAAATTGCCCGCCGAGGTCGTCGTTATGGCTAAAGCGATTTCGGAAGGCAAACGCGAATTCGACGCCATTTCAATTATCGCCGACATTGACGGCACGTATATTCCCGACGAGTTGACGCATAAATTCCTGCTTGAATTCAACGTTCCCGAAATTATTTTGGCGGACATGAAAGGCAACACCAGAGTCATGAAACTTGAAGAACTCACGCCTTATAAGGCTCGTCGTCGTTAAAGGAGATTTGCCAATGCTGACAGTTCTAATGGTTTTGGACGCAATAATTTCAATCGCACTGATAGCGGTTATTTTGGGGCAAGAAGCAAAATCCGGCGGCATGGGCGGCATGGACGGCGGCTCCGATGCAGTTTTTTCCGGCAAAGCTCGCGGCATGGACGCACTTTTAGCCCGGTTGACCGTCATATTCGGGATTTTGTTCGCGATAATAACTTTGATAATCGCCAAGCTCTCAATGTAGGAGGATTTCATTTTGATTCAAGGTGGAGAACCATTTTTTATGAATAGCGGCGGCTCAAGCGGCGTATTGCTCATTCACGGCTTTACCGGCTTGCCCGCCGAACTTTTTTTGTTCGGACAATCTCTCAATCGTGCAGGTTTCAATGTTTTATGTCCGCGCTTGGCTGGTCACGGCACAAATGAACGAGATTTGATGCGCACAACTCGCGGCGATTGGTTTAATTCGGTGCTCGACGGTTTGGCAATTCTGCGCGGCGTCTGCGATAAAATTTTCGTCGTCGGACACTCTATGGGCGGTCTTTTGACGTTGAAACTTTCGACTGAACGCGACGTTGCCAAAATTGTCACGCTCGCCGCACCGATTTTCATTGACGAAGGTTTAGGCTTGAAAAATCTTCCGCCGCGAGAATTTTGCTCCGACGCCTGCATTGTTCAGCCGCGCAGAAAAATTCTGAACGTCCCGCAAGCCGCAAATGAAGTTTACAAAAAAACTCCGCTCGTCAGCGTGCATGAACTCGTTGATTTGATTGACGACGTGAAAAAAATTTTGCCGCACGTCACGGCTCCGATTTTAATCATGCACGGCGAAGACGATCATACCGCTCAACCGCGCTCGGCTCGTTTCATCATGGACAACATCGGCTCGCAGAAAAAATTTCTAACGACGGTGCCGGATTCGGGACATTTACTGCCGCTCGACGACAATCGCGAATTCGTCTTTGAAGAAGTCACAAATTTTTTGAGGAGTGATTGAATGTCTGCAGAAACAACCGCGACCATTGTAAATGATTACGGCGTCCTTGCGCGTCAAGCGGCTTGGCTGGTTTATTGCGCGAACAAATTTGATTCCGAAATTTATCTTAAGTCAAACGGCAAAATCGGCGATGCGAAGAGTATACTTTCGATTGAGGCAATGGAGTTGGCTGAAGGCGACAAGGTTACGATTACTGCCGACGGTTCGGACGCCGAGGAAGCCGCTGCCAAGGTTAAAGAAATTATTGATTCTTTTGAAGACGGTTTATGGTGGTCTGATGATGAGTGACGAATATTGTTTTGCTTGCGGCGAAAAAAATCCAATCGGCTTGCATTTGACGTTCGACTTTGACGGCGAGAAAATTTTTGCGCGAAAAATCCTGCCGCGAGAGTTTGAAGGCTACGCAGGCACGGCTCACGGCGGAATTATTTCAACTTTGCTTGATGAAACGATGTGCAAATTCATCAGCGCGAAATATCACGAAAAATCTTTGACGGCGCGATTGGAAGTGCGATTCAAATTCCCGACGCCGATAGAAAAGGAGTTGAAAATTACAGCGTGGCAAGAAAATCAGCGAAAAAATATCATAACGATGCGTTCGACGGTCGAAACACTCGACGGAACAATCACGGCGGAAGCAACGGCAAAATTCGCGCTGTTATCGGCAAATTGAGCGTCAATCTTAAAGGTTTCGGCTTCGTCGCGCCCGAAGACGGCGGCTCTGACGTTTTTATTGCGGCTGAAAATCTTCGCGGGGCTCTCAACGGCGACAAGGTCAAAGTTAAAATTTTCGGCGAATATCGCGGGCGTCGTGAAGGCTCGGTCGTTGAAATTTTGGAACGCGCCAATAAAATTTTCGTCGGCACGCTTAACAAAGTCGGCGGCAAAGTTTTCGTCACGCCCGATGATAAACGAATCGACAGAATTATTTTGCCGAAGTTCCGCGAAAAAATTTCCGGCAATACAAAGGTCGTCGTCAAGATTATTGCGTGGGAACCGTTGCGCGGACAAGTCGTTGAAGTTTTGGGCAAAGAAAATTCGCCCGGCGTGGAAGTTCGAGCGATTTTGAGAAGTCACGGCGTCGAAGAAGATTTTCCGCCCGAAGTTCAAGCCGAAGCGTCGCGAATCGAACTTATGCCGAGTGAAGACGAAATTTCCCGCAGAATTGACCGCCGCAATTTAAAAATTGTCACGATTGACGGCGAAGACGCAAAAGATTTGGACGACGGAGTTTTTGCCGCAGAACGTGACGGCGGATTTTTTTTGGGCGTTTACATTGCCGACGTGAGCTTTTACGTTCGCCCGCGCAGTTTTCTCGACAAAGAAGCTTTCAATCGCGCCACGAGCATTTATCCTGTCGATCGCGTCGTGCCGATGTTGCCGCGTGAACTTTCCAACGGAATTTGCAGTTTGAATGCCGGAGTTGACCGTTTGGCGATGGCTTGTGAAATGAAACTTGACTTGACGGGCAGCGTCGTCGACTACAAAATTTTTCCGACCGTGATTCACGTTTTCAAGCGGTTGAGTTATACGCAAGTCGATAAATTTTTGGACGGCGATAAAATTTTGGCTGACTGTGCTGAAAATCTCAATGCGCTGAAGAAAATTCGTGAGTTGCGGAAAAAAATTCGTGACGAACGCGGCTCAATCGATTTTAACCTGCCCGAAATGAAAATTTTGCTCAACGACGCGGGCAAGCCGATTGAAATTGCAAAACGAATTCAAACGCCAGCCGAATCGATAATCGAAGAGTGCATGTTGTTGGCGAATGAGACCGTCGCCGAACACACGCTCCGAAAAAAAATTCCGAGCCTTTATCGCGTGCACGAGCTGCCAAATTCGGAAAAAGTCTTGACGCTCAATCAACTGCTTGCACATTTCAGCTTGCACATCGCCAAAGCATCGGAGCCGAGCGATTTTCAAAAAATTTTGGCGAAAGTCAAAGGATTGCCTGCCGAAAAAGTCATAACGAGCTACACATTGCGGACAATGCAACAGGCACGATACGCGGCGGAAAATTTGGGACATTTCGGCATCGCGGCGAAATTTTACACGCATTTCACTTCGCCGATAAGACGCTACCCGGATTTAATCGTTCATCGAGCACTGCGCGGCGAGAAAATAAAAAATTTGGAAGAAATCGCAAAGCAGTCATCGGAAAGAGAACGTCGAGCGATTGACATCGAGCGAGAAACTTTGGATTTGAAGGCGACCGAATTCATGCAACGCTTTGTAGATCAGCAATTCGACGGTGTGATAGAATCAGTGACGAATTTTGGCTTTTTCGTGGAGCTGGACAACGGAGTTGACGGGCTTGTTCGTGCGGCGGATCTTCGCGGCGATTATTACAATTTTGTCGAGAGCGAATTTGCGCTTGTCGGTCAATCGACGGGCAAAAGTTATCACATCGGCGATTCGGTCAGAGTGAAATTGATTTCGGCGAATGTAAAGTTGCGACAGTTGACGTTTGAACTTGTCAGCGACGTTGCGAACCGAGATTTGATAGCGAAGATATAAAAATTGGGCGACGACTCAACGGAATGAATCGACGCCCGAAAATTTTTTATGAGCTGAATTTTATTTCATGGTGACGAGAGATTTGCCGGTCATTTCGGCAGGAATTTCCATGCCCGCCATCGTCAAAAGCGTGGGAGCAACGTCGCAGAGAGCACCGTCTTTGACTTCGGCAACTCTGTCGCTGACAACGATAATCGGCACGGGATTTGTCGTGTGCGCAGTGAACGGCTCTTTAAGGTCGTAGTCGTACATTTTATCTGCGTTGCCGTGGTCAGCGATGATGACGACTTCGCCGCCGATTTTCTTCATGCACGCGACGAAAATTCCTACGCAAACATCAACGGTCTCGACAGCTTGAACAGCAGCCTTCATGACGCCCGTATGTCCGACCATGTCGCCGTTCGCGTAGTTGAGAATGATGAAGTCGTATTTCTCGGAGAGAATCGCCTCGGCAACTTTCAACGTGACAGTCGGCGCGCTCATTTCCGGTTTCAAATCGTAAGTTGCAACTTTCGGGCTGGGAACGAGGATTCTGTCTTCGCCCGCGTAAGGTTCTTCAACGCCGCCATTAAAGAAGAAAGTGACGTGCGCATATTTTTCGGTCTCGGCAATTCTAAGCTGATTCAAGCCGGCTTTGCTGATTGTCTCGCCCAAACCGTTCTTGACACTTTCGGGCGGATAAGCAACGTCAACATTGAGACCTTCCTCGTATTGCGTCATCGTCGCGAAAGGAATGCCAACGATTTCTTCGACGCGCGGGAAGCCGTCAAAAGATTTGTCGGTGAATGCGTGAGTAAGTTCGCGAGCACGGTCGGGACGGAAATTGAAGAAAATCACGCCGTCAGCTTTGGCAATGCCGGGATAATCGCCGATTGCAACGGGATTGACAAATTCGTCGGTGACTTTCGCATTGTATGAATCGTGAATCGCCACGTCGGAAGAATCTTTTTTCGGAGCGTCGGCTTTGGCAATGGCGTCGTAAGCTTTCTGAACTCTGTCCCAACGTTTATCTCTGTCCATTGCGTAATAGCGTCCGCTGATTGTCGCGATTTGACCAATGCCGATTTCCTTAATTTTCGTCTCAAGCTCGGCAAGATATTCGTGAGCACTGCTCGGAGGCACGTCACGACCGTCAAGGAAGCAATGGACGTAAACTTTCGCAACGCCCTTTTTCTTCGCAAGCTGGAGCAAGCCGTAAAGATGATCCGTGTGACTGTGAACGCCGCCGGGTGAAACGAGTCCCATCAAATGCAATGCGCCGCCGGAAGCTTGAACTTTGTCGAGGACGCCGACGAGAGCTTTGTTTTCAAAAAAGTCACCGTCACGAATCGCCTTTGTGATTTTCGTCAGCGGCTGATAAATGATTCTGCCCGCGCCGATGTTCATGTGTCCGACTTCGGAGTTGCCCATTTGACCATCGGGAAGACCGACGAATTCGCCCGACGCCTGCAATTTCGCGTTGGGATATTTTTTTGTCAGCTCGTCGAGAACGGGCGTGTTGCCGACTTGAATCGCGTTGAATTTGTCCGTTACGTCGCCAATGCCCCAACCGTCCATGATGATTAAGCAAATCGGTGCGTGTTTAATTGTTGCCATCGTAGCACTCTCCCTTGTTAAGAAAAGCCGCCAACCTAACAACCGGCAACTAGTTACCAGCCACTAAATTGGCGGCTCAATTCATTT
>CAMNPA010000068.1 GCA_946547205.1 uncultured Selenomonadales bacterium
TCGCCGATTATTACGAAAAGATTCATGAACACGCCAAAGCCACTCGTTGTAAATCGGTTGCGAAAAATTTTGGATGACAAAAAAAATCGGGGCACCGCGATGGTGTCCCGATAATTTTTTCGCCGACTAACTGTGAGCGTTCATGATTTTTTCTGCCGTTCGATAAATTTCCTCGCGCAAAGTTGCGGGCGTGACGACTTCGACAAATTCTCCGAACTGCATAACCCAATATTTAATCGCGTGTTCGTTGACGTTGACTTCGACCAAAATTTTGCCGTCCTGATTTTTCAGGATATGAAAATCTTTGCCGAACCAATCGACGAGGCAATTCATCATGAATTCTTGCGTCCAAAATTTTACGCGAATACTTTTGCCGCTGAACATGTAGATATGCTCCGCCATGTGTTTTGGCAAGTTCAAGCCGCCAATGCACTCGGTTACGGGATTACTTTTGCTGAGCAGTTCGCGTGCCGGCTCGTCAAGCATTTTTACATCGGTCATGCGGTCAATGCGATAGTGCGAAATGTTATCGTGCCCGTCCGTGTTGGCGATGAGATAATGGCGACTATTTGCCGTCACCATTTGAAACGGACTGACTTTGTAAGGCTCTGCCCTGCGCGGGTGCAAATTAAAATCCGTGCCGTAGTCGTTGTAAACGAAGCCGATTTTTTTGTGTATGCTGATGGCGTCGCTGATAACGTCGATTGAATTCATAATCTGATCGTTGTCGGAATGTTTGAGAGCGGACAGATTGTAAACGTGTCGCACTTTGGGCTTGAATCGTTTGTTGCCAAGTTTCTGCAATTTTTTTATGAGCTTTCCTGCCGAGCCGTGCGGAAGATTCGAGAAAAGTACGCTGTCAATTAACGTGCGCAGTTCGCCATCTTCAAAAGCCGGCTCAAGATAATAACCTTTGCTCGTTCGCACAACGGGATAATCATTTTCCTGCAATGCTTCAACATAAGCACGGGCAGTGTGACGATTGCCATGCGTGGAATTGCCCGCAAAGTCTGATTCTTCCGCTAATCCGGCGGCTATCTTCTGCAGAGTTAAAGGATGCTGTTTATCGGATTCCTCTTTCAAAATTTCTAAAACTTTCAAAGCCGTTAATCGCATGGTGACTTCTCCAACATTAAAATTTTTACCGAACCAAGTATAGCACAAATGGCGTTATGAGCCGTCGCGTTGATTGTTACTATATCCGAATTGACAGTTACGAGAGCTTTGTCCGAGTTCGTGACAATTTTAAGGACAATATTTTATTATAGATTCGTCGATTTTCAAGCCAAAAATTTCATTGACACTGAAAAATTTTTCTGTTATCTTATTCGCGCCGCACGACGCAGGTTATCAAATCGGACGCGTTCCGTACCACAGTCGGCGAGTTCATCCAGCGGAGGTGTTAAGGTTGTACGCAATCATCAAAACCGGCGGCAAGCAATATAAAGTCGTCGAAGGCAGCGAGATTATCATTGAGAAACTTGACGCGGCGGAAGGCGATTCTGTCACGTTCGAGGAAGTTTTGGCAGTCGGCGAAGGCGAAGAAATTAAATTCGGTCGTCCGCTCGTCGAAGGTGCAAAAGTCACGGGCAGCGTCGTAAAAGTCGGCAAAGGTCCCAAAATTCGCATCTTCAAATACAAACACAAGACCAATTATCGTCGCCGTCAAGGTCATCGCCAACCGTTCACGAAAGTCAAAATCGAAAAGATCGAGGCTTGAGCAATGATTATCGCGGAGATTTACAAGCAGGGCGACGGAAAAATTATCGGCTTTTCGGTTGACGGGCACGCAAACACTTCAAAGCGCGGTTTCGATATTTACTGCGCGGGAGTTTCCATGATGTCGCAGTCAACTTTTCTTTGCATGAGAGATCATTTAAAGCGCGAATTCACATGGGACGCGGCGCACGGTCGATTAATGTTGCGTCTGAAAGATTCGCCGGACGATTTAACCGAAGTCGCCTTTCAAACAATGTTAATCGGCATGAAAGAGCTTGAAAAACTTGCTCCGCAAATCGTCAAGGTCAAAGAAAAAATTTTCCTCGGAGGTGAAAATAAATGACTTTCAAATTTGATTTACAGCGTTTCGCACACAAAAAAGGTGTCAGTTCCACGCGCAACGGTCGTGACAGCGAATCGAAACGTCTCGGCGTCAAAGAACAGGCAGGTACGGTCGTCACGGCGGGAAGTATTCTCGTTCGTCAACGCGGCACACACTTTCATCCGGGCTTGAATGTCGGAATCGGCAAGGACGACACTTTGTTTGCAAAAATCGCGGGCAAAGTCGCATTTGAGCGCAAAGGTCGCTATCAACGCAAAATCAGCGTCTACGCGGTTGAAGCTTAAGCTGTTAGCTGTTAGCTGTTAGCTGTTAGTCGTTAGGGAAAACCTAAAACCTAAAAGCTAAAAGCTCAAAGCTCTAAACTAAAAAACTGTTGACAATCGATTAACGACGTGCTAATATGCGTCTTGCGCCGAAGTGGCGGAATTGGCAGACGCAGCAGACTCAAAATCTGCCGTAGGCAACTACGTGCCGGTTCGAGTCCGGCCTTCGGCACCAAATACGAAAAAAATTCAGACATAGAAAAAATCCTCTCAACGTTCGAGAGGATTTTTCGTTTGCAATTCGCGCGACTGTTGCCGTGAAAAATTTTTCAGCGGACATATTGACAAATTTCTGACTATCAAGCAAGATTCGTTCAACATATCGTTAAGGAAAGGAATTTATATCATGAAAATTTATCGCGCGGCAATTTTCGACATGGACGGCACGTTGACGGACACGCTCGCCGATTTGCACGACAGCGTTAATGAAATGCTCAACCATTACAATTTTCCGCTCCGCACGCTGGACGAGGTTCGGCAATTTGTCGGCAACGGTGCCCGCAAGCTGATGATTCGCGCTCTGCCCGCCGATAAGTCAGCCGATGAAAATTTCGTTGACGACGTGCTTGCTTACTATAACGGCTGTTATGCCCGCAACTGTCTGAAAAAGGTCGCGCCTTACGACGGGATTATTGACTTTCTTGCCGCGCTTGAGGCAAAAAAAATTCCGCTCGGTGTCTGCACGAATAAGCAACACTTTGCGGCGGTGGCGATTGTCGAAAAAATTCTCGCTCCGATAAAATTTTCTTACGTCAGCGGCGATGAACCCGGTCAACCGCGTAAACCTGATCCTACTCGCGCTTTGAACGGTGCAAAAATTTTCGGCGTCGCGCCCGAAGACGTGGCATATTTCGGCGACACGGCGGTTGACATGCACACGGCTCACAACGCAGGATTTTTATCGGTCGGAGTAACTTGGGGATTTCGTCCGCGCAGTGAACTTGTCGACAGCGGCGCAGAAATTATCGTCGACAGCCCGCAAGAAATTTTGACGCGAATCAATTTCGGCTGAACGTCAAGCGTTCACATTAGAGACTATTGGTAAATACTTGTTAAATTGAGCTGAGACCCGGTCGACAGGGATGTCGACCGCCGCCGACCACGTCGCGTGATGCGACGTTAGGCGGACAAAGCGTCTTTCTTTTTGCTACTTTTTCTTTGACGCCGACAAAGAAAAAGTAGATCCTAAAAATTAAAAATCAATCACGAGCCGAATGCACTTTACCAACACGCTCTGGCTTAAACGACACGTCGCCGCGAATCAATTTCGGCTGAACAGTGAAAGAAATTTTTGCAACAAATTTTTATCGTCCGCGAAGGTCACACGGGCGAATTTTTTTATTTCGGACAGTTTCATCGTTACGATATTTCCGACGCGAATTCGTTCCGTTGATGGCGGCAACTCTGCCTCGAACAGCTCCGAAACGCTGATTTGCGTCTTTTGATCCAAGCTCGACAGGTTGATTGTCAAACGGTCTTGGCTCTCGTCGACGCTGAACATTTCCGGCTTGAGCGCGAACAAATTTTCTATCGTGGCGACGGCTTGATTCGATTTAACTTTCTCGCCCAAATAATCTTTCCACGTAAAAATTTTCAGCTCGCTCGGAATGTCAAAGCCGTGTTCGCGGAAAATTTCAATCAACGTCTCGGCGGCGATTCGGAAAATATCGGGGAACCAATCTTCTTTTTCGCCCGCGATAATCTCTTCGTTCAACGCATCGGCTTTCGGAAAAATTTTCGCCAAAAAATTTCGATAGAGCGCGTTGTGCATTCTGTCTTGAATTTTTTTCAGCGCGGTATCTCGGCGCACGGCAATATCGTCGTCAAGTTGACTGCCAATGCCCAATACGACGACGCGCTTTGAAATTTCCTGCTTGATTTGTTCGGCGGCGTTGCTCGTGAAAATGAACGTGCCGTGGTCGAGAACTTTGCCGTTGATAAGCGAGTAATCGTCCTTAACGAATTCTTTCAGGTATTGCAAATTTCTGTTGTTCGCGTCGTCAACCAAAATCGGACAGCCTTTGATTGTCAGCTTGAAGTTTTCCATTTTGGTCGGCGAAATTTCTTTGGCGGGAATGGTCGGAAGAATTCGATCGAACATCAGCTTTTGCCCGGTCGTGACGATTAACGATTTGCCGCCGCTCTTTCGTCCGCGCAGAATCATATACATCGGAAAAACTTTGCCGGTCGAATTCGGCGGAACGAACGGGCTGTAAAAATATCTCAGTCTCGCGAAGAACGGCGACGCGAACATATACAAAAAAATTTTCCAATAGGTCGTTTGAAGTTGAGCCGTGTCGCCCGTGAAAATTTTCGTGCCGTCGACGTATTCGAGCAAATTTTTTATGTCGGCGCGAATTTCCTCGGCGGACGGATTCAAATTCCACACTTCGCCGTTAAAAATCGCGCGGTGGTTGTCGTAATCCAAAATAAATTCGGGCGCGACGGTGCTGCGATTTTTTTGTTGCGCCAAATTTTTTTCGTGCTCGCTCTTTATGAGTTTTTTCATGCGGATAATTTTGTCGCCGACGATTAAAGTTTTGCCCTGCGGATTCGGATGAACGCCGACTTCTTTGAACAGCTCGCGGAATTTTTCTGCAGTATACCGCTCCGCAAAAAGATATTCGGTCTCGTCTTTGGAATCGGGCGACAATTCATTGATGACGACTGCCGATTTGGTGTTGACGACATTTTTTATCGCGGGCAGGAGCTCAAGATTTGTGCCGTCGTCTTTAATCGGTCGTGCGTCAACGTCAATTTCGTCCGCCGAATTTTTCCGCAAAGTCTCGAAAACGTTTAGATAATATTCATAAGCTTGCGGCTCGTCCATCACAACGAAATTCTCGCGCTGACGATTTTGCCACGCATTGGCAGAAAAATTTGCCGACGCCAAAATCACTCGACAACGACCGTCATCCGACCGCATGAGATAAATTTTCGCGTGAACTCTGTCCGTTACATAGAATCTGAACGCGCCGGACTTAATCAAACGTTGCAGGAAATTATTTTTGCTCACGCAGTCGACGGCGAATTTTTGCAGCGCGAACATTTCGGCGGCGTCGATTGAAATTTGCTGATGGCTGCCGATTATGACGGCTCCACGCTCAAAAAATTTCATGACGTTTTCAACTTGTCGAATGCCCACAGAGTAAGTCACGGCGTGCAATTCGCTGAAACCTTTGAACAATTCTTACGACTCGACTTGAACGCTCTCCTTGTATTCTGCAAAAGTCACGGAAATTTTTTTAGTCTGCGGCGAAGAAATTTCTTCCTCGCCCGTGAATAGATCGCCGAACAGTGAAATATTTTTCTGCATTGTAAAACACCTCCGCAAAATTTTATAATACATTATCGGCGCAAATTCGATTTATGATAAGCATTTGACCGAAAAAAATTTTTCCCGACGATTCTTGACAAACGGCGAGCAATATCTGTATACTGCGCGCAGGTGATTGAAATGATTAAAAAAGTTTCTTTCAAGGATCAGATTTACGAACAACTGAAGCAAGAGATAATCACGGGCGAAATGCGAACGGACGAAATTTATTCCGAGCAAATGATAGCCGACAAGCTCAACGTGTCGCGTACTCCCGTCCGCGAAGCTGTTCTCCAACTGCGTTTTGAAAATTTGGTTGACGTGTTCAGCGGACGCGGTTTCAGTGTTCGACCGATTCATTTTTTCGACGTGCAACAAATCATTCAAGCGCGAACTGCCATTGAAGGCGCGAGTTTGCGTGCACTGATAATCGGGCTGGATACTGCGGAAGGGCGCGAAGTTCTTGAGGAAATGGAACGTTACGTCAAGCAAGACATGCCCGCCGCGCTTGTCGACAACAATTATAATTTCATGCGGCTTGATATGGAATTTCACATGTTGAGCGTGTCGTTCACCGGCAACGAATTTTTTATCCAGATAATGAACATGATGCGCACGCGACTTGAGCAAGCGATTGTCAGTTCGTTGAAGAAACAAAACCGCACCATTGCCGCGATTGATGAGCACGAAAAAATTTTTTCGGCGGTCAATCGGCACGACACCGACGGCGCGATTAGAGCACTCGTCAATCACATGGAAGCTAGCGAATCGATTTTGCGCGAAATGATGGACGATTAACTTCGGCTAATTTTTTTTTGAGCGATTGAACCGTATACTGCGTGTTACACGTAAAAATAAATTGGAGGTATTTATCATGAGGAAGGTTGGTTTTATCGGACTGGGCATCATGGGCAAGCCGATGGTGCGCAATTTGCTCAAGGCAGGTATCGTCGTCACGGTTTATGACATCAATCAAAACGCCGTTGCCGAAATGGTTAATGCGGGTGCAAAGTCCGCCGCGACGCCGAAAGAGACTGCTCAAGGTCAAGACGTTGTGATAACCATGGTACCGAACGGAAAAATTGTCGAGGGACTTTTGACCGGCGAAAACGGTATACTGGCGGGCGTCAACGCGGGAACGATTATCGCCGACATGAGCTCCGTCACTCCTACGCA
>CAMNPA010000069.1 GCA_946547205.1 uncultured Selenomonadales bacterium
GTTATGCCCGCGTACAATGAAGCTAAAAATATTCGGCAAGTGATTCGCGATTGGTATCCGATTGTTGAAAAATTTGGCAACGCAGATTCACGGCTTGTTATCTTTAATGACGGCAGCAAGGACGAAACTTTTTCCATCATGCTTGACGAGAAAAAGAATCGTCCGTTGTTTGAGCCGATAACCAAACCTAACAGCGGACACGGCGCGACGGTCTTGGCAGCTTATCACTACGCCATAGATAAAATTAACTTGGGGGGGGGGCGGCTTTATATTTCAAACGGATTCGGACGGACAAACTCTGCCTTCCGAGTTTGAAAAGTTTTGGGAGCTCCGAAATTCTTTTGATATGATTATCGGCAACCGTCATGAGCGCGACGAAGGAATTTTTCGCAGAATTGTCACTCTCACACTTCGGCTCATGCTAAGAATAATTTTCGGCGTCAGTCTGATTGACCCGAACACTCCCTTTCGTCTCATGAACGCCGGCACTTTGAAAAAATTTATCTACCGAATACCTGACGGGCAGGAGCATTCAAACGCGTTGATTGCCGCAATGTATGCAAAGAACCATCTCGCCATAAAATATTTGCCGATAACTTTCAAGAAGCGCAAGACCGGCAAAAGTTGGGTGCGTTTGAGCAAGATTTTAAAAATAGGTTGGGAAGCATTATGGGATTTTATAAAACTGTCAAAGAGACTTTGAAGCCTTGCCGCGAACTTGTCGAAGATATTTTTCTCGGCGAGGAAAAATTTTTTACGTTGAACAAAATCGTTTTCCACGTCGCGCTGATTCTTACGAGCTTTGTATTCGTTTATCTTTTTTCTTATTCGACAAGTTTCGGCTATCATTTATTCGGCTGTGATTCTGTTTTGTTTCAAGCCGTCGGAAAATTTTGGGCGCAAGGTCATCTGCCTTACGTCGAACTTTTTGAGCACAAAGGACCGCTGTTGTTTTTAATCGAAGCGATTGGCTATGCGATTTATCCGCGCGCAGGGCTCATGGTGTTGCAGATAATTTTCTTGTATCTGTCTTGCCTGCTTGCGTGGCGAACAATGGAGCTTTACTCGTCGAACGCATTACACAAAATTTTTTTCCTGATGGTTATGCTGATTTTCTATGCGTCACATTATGAGGAAGGCAACCACGTCGAAGAATACAGCGTATTATTTTTATCGGCGGCAACGTATTGTTTCCTGCGCAGTTTGAAGGAAAATATTTTCTCGTCGCTCTACGGTTTCATCTACGGCTTGGGATTTGGAGCGTGCTTTTTAATCAGACTGTCCGACGCCGCGCAGATATGTTGCCAAATTTTTTTGACGGCGATATTTCTGATTCAAGCTCACGACTTCAAAACTCTGCTGAAAAATTTTTTGAGTTTGAGCGCGGGCTTTATGGTGATTGTTTTGCCGTTCGTGATTTACTTCGCGGCGCACGGTGCACTTTATGAAATGCTCTACGGTACGATTCTCTTCAATCTGAAATATACGGGCGCAACTTTTCATCAGTCATTTATATTTCAAGTGATTTACGATGTTTTTCATTTCTTGCCGCTCTTTATCATGACAATCGTCGCCGTCGTTGCTCTGAAAGAAAATCCGACAAATCGTTTGTTTCGCAGCGCAATTTTTATCGGAGCACCGTTAATGATTATGCTGATAAATCTTCGTCCTTACATGCACTATGCGCTAATTATTTTTCCTGTCATGCCGATTCTCTTTGCTGTCCTTCATGAAAATTCTAATGCGTTCCAAAAAATTTGGCACACTCCGCGATTTTCAATCAAAAGATTTCTTGTCAAAGTCTTAATAATCGTCGCGATAATTCAATTGGGCATATCGACTTTCTATTTGAAAGAACTTTGCTTGAACGAGAAAGGTGCGGCCTCAATAATGTTTTTGGTGGCGCATAATAAAAGAGCAGAGCTTCTTCATTCAAGTGAACAGCGAAACGTTTTGAGATTGCGTTCAATCATTCCCGAAAAGGAAAGAAAATCATTCGTTTGTTGGGGAACGGTCAACACAACTTCGCAATGGATTTTTCAAACCGACATGAAACCGCGTGAACGTTTCTTCATGAACAACAAACATCATTTTGACATCGATCCGCGCATTCGGCAAGAATACTTTGATAACGTTCGGAAAAATTATCCGCTGTGGATTCTTTACGGCACGACACCTGGCAGAAAACCCGGCGAACCTCCAAAAACATTTTCGGAAGACGCCGAGCTTGAAACGTTGCTGACCGAAAAATATTCGTTTAAAGGCGAAGTGTACATCTTCCCGCAAATGATGAAACTCTATCGATTAAAGGACTGATGAATTTGTTCCGCGAAATTTTTTGCGGCGAAGAGAAAATTTTTTCGCGCAAGGTGCTGATTTTCCACGTCGCGCTGATTTTGGCAAGCGTCGCGTTCGTGTGGATGTTCTCGCATTCGACAAGCCCGCGATATTTTTTCATCGGCAGTGATTCGCCCGTTTTTAAAGTCATTGGGAAATATTGGGCGCAAGGTTATCTGCCGTATGTGGAACTTTTCGATCAAAAAGGTCCGCTGATTTTTCTAATCAACGCAATCGGCTGGACGATGGCTCCGCGCGTCGGGCTCATGGTGCCGCAAATAATTTTAATGTATTTCTCGCTGCTTATGCTTTGGCGTGCGATTGAACTTTGCACTTCGGGCAGCGGGAAAATTTTTTTCTTCGGGCTGACGATTCTTTATTACGTCGCGCACTATTGGGAAGGCAATAATTGCGGCGAATATGCAATGCCGTTTCTCGCGTTGTCGACATTTTGTTTCCTAAAGACGTTGAAAATTTCTGCGGGCGAAAAAATTTGTCCGACGCTTTACGGTTTCATTTACGGTGTAGGATTCGGAGCGTGTGTTTTGCTTCGCACCGCCAATGCAATGCCGATTTGTTGCTACGTTTTCTTGACGGCGATATTTCTGATTCAAGCTCACGACTTCAAAGGTCTGCTGAAAAATTTTTTGAGCTTGAGCGCGGGCTTTATGGTGATTGTTTTGCCGTTCGTGATTTATTTCGCGGCTCACGGTGCACTTTACGACATGCTCTACGGGACGATTCTTTTCAATGTGAGCTATGCGACGCAAGGTAAAATTGAATATGAATTCGCAATGCGTCTTGAAGCCGGCGTCATTCATTTGATGCCGATGATTCTGCTGATTTTCTTCGGCACGCTTTTACTCGTCCGCGACCGAAAAAATAAATTGGCGTGGAGCTCAATTTTCGTCGGCGCGATGATGTCAATCCTGCTGATGAATTTGCGCCTGTACATTCATTATTATATGGTCGTCGTGCCGGTGATGCCGCTGCTGTTTGCCGCACTTGAGCCGTTGCGAAAAATTTGCAAGGAAACTTTCGCCGAGCCGCATTCAACATTCAAAAAACTTTCTGTCGCGATAATCGTCCTTTCCGTCGCAAGTTATGCGTGCGTGTGTTGCATGAACTATTCGCTGGCTCCGATAAAATATTTTTCAACGCAATACATCAGCGCGGAGAAAAAATTTTACAACGAGGAAGTGCAAGGCATTCGACAACTGCAAAGCGTCATTCCCGAAGACGAGCGAAAATCTTTTGCTTGTTGGGGAAATCATTTCTCAACGTCGCATTGGATTTTGATAACGGACATGAAACCGCGCGAACGATTTTTCATGAACAACAGCTCGACGGCTTTGATTGACCCTGCGCAAAAGGATGAGTGGCTGCGAAACGTCCGCAAGTCTCCGCCGCTGTGGATTCTTTATGGCATAAATGAGACGCCGAAAAAATTTTATCTTATCGACGAACACAGGCCCGATCCCGACGTTGAAAAACTTTTGGCGGAAAAATACACTCTGCGCGGCGAAACTCTGATTTATGACCAAGTGATGAAACTCTATCGCTTGAAAGATTAATCAGGGCTTGAAAAATCTTCGCGGGAAAAATATACTCTTGGCACAACGGAGCTTTGGAGGCTGAACGAGAGGTGACGACTTGAATCGACAATTCTACGACAACGAACGCGAGATTGACCTTGCCGAACAGAAAACATTGCATAAGCGCGAGAAAAAAATTATCGCCGCACGAACGATGACTTTTCTTGCGGCATGCGGAAGTTTCGCAATCGGTTGGGACACCGGCACGCATTACTGCTATATAATCGCGGCGTTGCTTGCAATGATTTTCGTGAGGCTGATGAATTATCACGACGACCTTAAACGGCGCAAAAGTTTTCTCAAGAGCCGATTGACCGTGTTGAATTCGTACATTGCTCGTGCGCGCGGCACATGGCGCAAACGTTCAAACGACGGCAGCATTTATCTCAAGAACAATCGCCCGCAAGACGTTGACCTGCACATTTTCGGCGAAGGATCAATTTTCCAATACATCTGCGCGGCGAGGACGAAACGCGGTCGCGATTTGTTGGCAGCAGCATTCAATCCCGAACCGCCGGATTTTAACGAGGTGCGCAACCGTCAACGCGGAGTCGCTGAACTTTTGCAACGTCCAAGATTGTCGCTCGACCTTGAGGCTTACGCGCGATTGATGCCGAACAATCACGACACCAGCGAATTAATCGTCAGCGTGGAAGAAGAATTGCCGCCGCTCGGAAAAATTTATTGGTTGCGATTCATCATGCCGATAATTTTAATCGCGTCGTGCGTTATGGCGTGGCACGGGCTCATCAACGAATTCATTCCGCTCGTCATCATGCTGTTCAATCTGATAATCGCCGTCGCCGCAATTCCCGCCGTCAACGAGTTGCTCGCGCCGCTGAAAATCATTTCAAAAGAGTTGCGCCTCTACCAAAAAATTTTTGAGCGAATCGAATCGACAAACTTCGGCTCCAAACGTTTGACTGCCATACGCGACATCTTGACCGATGAAGTTTCAGCCGCGCAGAAAGTTCGGACGTTGTCATTGCTCGTCGATGCGGCGGACACTCGGCATAACCCGCTGTTCTTCATTTTGGGCAACGCAATTTTTCTGGCGGACTTCCACTTAGTGACGACGTTCATGCGTTGGCGAATCGATGCGGCAAATCATCTGCGCACGTGGCTCGACGCCTTCGCGGAAATGGAAGTTTTAATCTCTCTGGCGTCAATCGGACAGACTCGAACGACTTACTGTTTCCCGAATTTTTACGAGGGCAAGGAACCGCATTTGATGGTTGAAGGCTTGACGAGTTTGCTTGTCGCCGACGCGAAAGGCGTTCCAAATGACGTTGAACTTTATGCGGGCACGACGATTATCACCGGCGCGAACATGAGCGGTAAGACGACGTGGATCAGGACGCTTGCCGCAGCAGTGATTGTCGCTTATTCCGGTGCGCCCGTCTGCGCGAAAAATTTTGCCGTGAGCCGTCTTGCCGTGATGACTTCCATTCGCGTCAACGACGACATCAGCAAAGGCGTTTCGACTTTTTACGCGGAACTTTTGCGAATCAAATCGATGATTGAGTACACCGAAAAAAATTTGCCGATGCTCGCTTGTATCGACGAAATTTTTAAGGGCACCAACGTTAATGACCGCGTTATCGGCGCGAAAGAGGCAATTCGACGTTTGACAAATGAACACAGCATTACACTTGTCACGACGCATGATTTTGAGCTGTGCAATATGGTCGACGAGAATCCCGACATTTCAAACGCGCACTTCGAGGAATATTACGAAGGCGACGAAATTAAATTCGATTTCAAGCTCCGCAAAGGTCGTTCGCACACAACCAACGCGAAATATCTCTTGCGCATGGCAGGCATTCTTCCGCCGGAAGAGAAGACAAATTAATTTCACGGAGGCAAACACGTTGGCATTCATAAAAGATTTGTATCACGATGAAATTCGCAGCGGTTATCCTGTTTCGTCTGATATCAAAAAAGTTTGGAACAGACATTTGGAAACTTGGCAGGAAGTCGACAGAATTTGTCGCAAGCACGCGATACCGTATTGGGCGGCTTATGGCACGTTGCTCGGCGCGGCGCGTCACAAAGGCTTCATTCCTTGGGACGGCGATTTGGATCTGTGCATGATGCGCCCGGACTTTAATCGCTTCCGAAAAGTCGTGAAGGACGAATTCGCTCAAAGCGGCGGCGTCTTTGAAGTGAAATATAACAGCTTCCACGCTCTCGAAATTTCTCATTCTCAAACGACGGCATTGGGCGTTGACGATTTTAAAGACGGAAAATTTCTTTCTAAAGAAAACGTCCCGCACGGTCTGTTGATTGACATTTTCGCGTTTGATGTGGCTCTTGACGGCACTAAAAACGGCTTCTTCGCAACCAATGCTCTAAACGAATTGATGGGCACGATTTACAATTTCCCTGCCATAAAAAAACACGTTCAACAAGGCGGCAAGCTCCTTATCGATTGGTCGGTTATCGAAAAGCTCCATTCCATTTCCGACAAGAATGAGCAGAAAGAATTCGTCAACGTTTACGCGACGGCTCTTTTCAATCAATCGTCGGCAGTGTCTTGGATTGAACATGTTTGCCTTGACATGAAAAAATATTCGCAACCAAAATCTTGGTACCGCGAAACCGTTTATCTGCCGTTCGAGTCGATTGAATTGCCTGCGCCCGTCGACTATGAAAAAATTTTACAGATTCATTACGGCGATTGGCGCACTCCGATTAATGATTTCAACCCTCGGTTGGGAATTTTTCACAGCGCGGACATTCCATACAAAGAATTTTTGCAACGCGCAAACTTTGAGCTCATGTTGCCGAAAAAATAATCGTCGGCAAGTATACAGTATATTTCGGCAAGCTTGCTATACAAAAATTTTATGACGTGCTAAAATCTTCCGCGTAGCTAAAACGCAGGAGGTTTTATTTTATGTCAGAAATGAAACAATACGTTGAAGACGTGCTGGA
>CAMNPA010000070.1 GCA_946547205.1 uncultured Selenomonadales bacterium
TTGATAAATTCGACCGCTAACTTTCCTTACTTACACAATCTGCTTGACACTGCCTGCTCTAATTGTCGTGTGTTCGATTTGGCGCGTAAGTTTCTTTTAATTTTTTTTCTTCTACTTTCTTTTGCTTGCCCAAAAGAAAGTAGCAAAGAAAAGGGCACCGCTACGCGCGGAGCGAGGCAAACTTTTCAACACATTCAACCGTTCACGTTGATTCAATTCCTCATTCCTCATTCCTAATTCCTAATTGATTCAGCGTGTCCATGCGCGCCGGGTATCAATTTCTTTCAACGCAACTTTAACAACAGCCCCTAACTGAATTAATTGCGTGCGAGAAAATTTTTTGCTACAATCTGCGCGGCAACAACTTTGGAGGTGTTGAAATGGCTGATTCATCGGTTAGTTATAAATGCCCGAACTGCGGCGCACCGCTCAGCTTTCTGCCCGGCAAAAAAACTGTCACTTGCGAATATTGCGGGACGGAATTTGAAGTCAGCGCGATTGAAGAACTTTTCCGCGACAAACAGGAACTTGCGGCACGTGCGGCGGAAGCTCAAGAAGCTAAGTGGGAGACTGAAGACGCCGGCTCCGAATGGACAAACGACGAGGCTAAAACTCTGCACGCGTTCACATGCTCAAGTTGCGGCGCGGAACTCGTTTGCGACGAAAACACCATGGCGACCGAGTGTGTCTATTGCGGCAACCCGACGATGATTCCGAAACGTTTCGACGGCATGTTAAAGCCCGATTACGTTATCCCGTTCAAAAAGACTAAGCAGGATGCCGTAAACGCGCTCAAGGAATTTTACAAAGGTCACATGCTCCTGCCGAGCAACTTCACTGCAAATAACCGCGTCGAGGCAATTCAACCAATGTACGTTCCCTTTTGGCTGTTCGATTCAAAAATCACTGCGCAGGCTGAATTTCGCGGATCAAAAATTCGCACATACAGCGCGGGCAATGAAGTCGTCACGGAGACTCGCATTTACAACTGTCGACGCGTCGGAACGATGAGCTTTGAACGAATTCCCGTTGACGGCTCAAAAAAGATGGACGATACTTACATGGAGAGCATTGAACCGTTTAATTACGGCGACCTTGTCGAATTCAGCGCGGCTTATTTGACTGGCTACCTTGCCGACAAATACGACGTGACCGCCGAAGAATCCGCGCCGCGTGCCGATAAACGTGTCGAGACGAGTGCCGTTGAAGTTTTAAAAAGTTCGGTTGAAGGCTTCGACGTCGTGCAAATTGAAAATGCCGCCGTCATCAAAGACGTTGGCAAAGTTTCATATGCGATGGTGCCCGTGTGGATTTTGACGACGCGCTACAACGACAAGCCCTATACTTTCATGATGAACGGACAAACGGGCAAAGTTGTCGGCAGTTTACCATACGACACGACGAAAGCATTTTTATATCCCGCGCTGTGTTCGTTGGTGCTGATGCCGGTACTTTACTTCGTGATTCGTTCGCTGCTGTATTAAAAAAAAATAGAGACCGTCCGCCGTGGACGATCTCTTTTTTTAATGCAATGTCACTTGCGCAGAGTGTTATAGCGATAAAAAATTTCGCCGTCATCAAAGACGTTGGCAAAGTTGTCGGCAGTTTACCATACGACACGACGAAAGCATTTTTATATCCCGCGCTGTGTTCGTTGGTGCTGATGCCGGTACTTTACTTCGTGATTCGTTCGCTGCTGTATTAAAAAAAAATAGAGACCGTCCGCCGTGGACGATCTCTTTTTTTAATGCAATGTCACTTGCGCAGAGTGTTATAGCGATAAAAATAACCGGCGACGAGCATTTGACGTGCCGCATCGTCTTTCTTGAACTTGACGACTTTGAAAAGATCTTCGTGCGCCTTTTTAAGTTCGTCGTTCTTTCCGGCTTGAATCATGTTGCGAATCGTTGTCATGCGAATTTCGCTGGTCAAAGTCCGAACGAGTCTGGCGATTTGTCCGAGCAGAGAATTATGCGCGGCGGTGGAAATTGCCTCGTGAAATTCGTCGTCGGCAATGAAAACGTCTTCCACGTTGCCGCTGTCAATCGTGAGAAATAGTTTGTGAAGTTTTTCTTCCAACTGGAACACGTCTTCGGTCTTGGCTTTTTCCATTGCCAATTCGAGTATGCCGAAGTCGACCCACTCGCGCAATTCTTTGAGTGAGTCGATTGAATCGGATTGATCGAGAATTATTCCGTAGAGCAACGGATTAATCATTTTGTCGGAGAAACCGCTTGCAACGAATGTTCCTTCCGGTCGACGAATATCTAGCACGCCGAAGGATACCAAAATTTTTATTGCCTCGCGTATGGAGTTGCGCCCGACGCCGAAACTTGCCGCAAGCTCCATTTCAGTCGGCAACTTGTCACCGGGACGAAGTTCTTTGTAAATCATTGCATAAGTCAAACGATCTATAACTTGCTGAACAACCGATGTGTTATCAATCGGGCGCAAGAAACTTTTTTCACTAACCTCGCCGACTGCCATACGGCACAACATCCTTTCTGCAGTAATTTCGTTCTAATTATAACTTGCAAAATTAACGTGTCAAGCAAAATAGGGACTAGGGACTGTTGGTAAATTTTATTCGGCTCGTGCGTTTGATTTGGCGTGTAAAATTTTTTTTGTTTATTGAACTTACTTTTCTTTTGCTGATGCGTCCATGCGCGCCGGGTCTCAGCTCAATTAAACGTGATTTTTTTCAACACGCTCCAGTTTTTTTTATCGGGCAAACTTTATAATACGATTAAAATTTTTTCGCGAAGCTTGCCTTCAACGTTTTGCATTGTGTAATATTTACGGCAGACCTTTGAATTTTTGCAGGAAGGACGGATTCAACATGACTCCTCAAGAAGTGATAAAAAAATTCATGGCGAAACTTGCGGCGAGCAATTATTCTTCGTCGTCGTCATTTAAAAAGAGTGCGTTCAATGCTGCCGTCAAAGCGTCGTCAAATTTCACCACCGCGCAAAAAGTTATCGACAGCATGAAGGCGGATCAGATAAAAGCTGAACAAGCGGCGGTTGAAGAAATTCTCGGCAGTGAATATGCGGGCAAGACCATTTCGGAAATTGATTCGAGCATTTTGAAAGCCAGTGCCAAAAATTACGACAGCACCAAAATCAGCAAAGCATACACCGGCGCGAGCAAAGATAATCGCTCAACGGTCGAAAACGTCATCAAAGAGCGCAAGGCATATATTTTTTTGGAAGAGTATTGCGGCATTCAACTCGGCTCAAAATTTTATCTCAACTCAAGCGGCACGATAACGAGCAGCGGCTCAAGCGGCAACACTGACACGGGCGCGATAACCGGCTCCGATGCGAACATTACACTTCAAGCAGGCGATGTCGTTGACGGCGTGACATTGACAACCGATTTAATGAAAGTTCTCGCGTTGCAGGACGGCATTTCCATTGACGGCGAAAATTTAATCGTCGGCTCCGGCACCAAGAAAACTGCAACTTCCGTCGTTCCCGAAGAGATTGTAAACACTTACACCGCCTCAACGTCCGCCGCGCAGATTATCAAGACGAATTCGCGCGCCTGGATTGTTAAGGCGACCTCGGCGAACGACACAATTACTTCAAACGGTGCGGACTCAATCAATGCGGGCGCAGGCGACGACGTTATCACTGCAAACAAAATTGGCGCGACGATTACTTCCGGCGACGGCAACGACTCGATAAAAATTTCTTCGTCCGTCAAAGACCTCACGATAACCGATTTAAGCGCGCTCGACACGTTGACGATTAACGGCACGTTCAAAATCGGCTCGGCGGTCATTGAAGATGAATTGCTTGTTATCACTGACAAGACCGGCACGCGCAAGGTTCGCTTTGATAATTTCATGAACGCGACCGATTCGACCGTCAAAATTGGCACGACAAGCACGACGTTTGGCAAATGGTTGACTGACGCCGATATTGACATCAACGACTTGGAGAAGACGACTTACGCGGAAAGCATCGGCGTTAATCCTGCGACGACCTCGACCGACTCAAAAGCCTCGAACGTCACAGCTTCCGATGACGGCGATTCGTCCGATGTTGTCACTGTCAATCTTGCTGACGTTGACACGAGCAAGGCGGGCAATGTTTCCGTCAACGGCGCGATTGTCGGCACAACGTCCAGCACTTATCCAAACGATACGATTTTCACGCGCAACGGTCTGACGATTCATCTTTTGGGCGAATTGACGGACGAGACTGTTCTAAGCAACATCTCAAGCGGTGTGGGCGCGAACTCTCCGACGGATTCTAAAGGCACTTCCGTAATCACGCCGCTCACTTACGACGACTTGAGCACCAATCAAAAGACGATTATCGCCGGGATTTTCAAATGGTGGGGCAACGAATGCTTGACCTTGAGCGAAGAAAGTTTCGGCTTGAGTTTTAATTCCGGCAGCCCTTCGATTAACGACATCGGGCTTTACTTTTACGACGGGCAAGGAAAACATAAAGTCTTCGCGACGGTTTGGAATTGGATTGTCTCTTCAACGAGCGGCTTAACCAATAAGCTGATGTTGAGCATCAATCTGGACTATTACAAAAATCTTTCCGCGACCGACGTTGACGGCAAACCTTCGTCGGGCACAGCGTCATTGCTTGACCGCACGTTGGCTCATGAACTCACGCACGCCATCATGGCAACGAATATTCGCCACTTCAATTATCTGCCCAAATTCATCAAGGAAGGTTCGGCGGAACTCGTTCACGGCATCGACGACAAGCGCGGCAATTATATTTTCCGTGAAGGCTACGACGCAACGTATCTTTCCAACAGTCTAAGTCTGTCGGAATACGGCGGCTCCGGCAACAATTACGCCGGCGGTTACGTTTTCCTGCGCTATTTCGCTAAGCAAGCTGCTCTGCAAACTCTCTTCGACGACGTGAATTTTGACGCGGTTCCGTTTATGGTCATCGGCACAGACGCGGCGGACAGCATCAACAACACACTCGCCGGCGCGACGGTTCAAGCTCTCGGCGGCAACGACACCATCACGAATTCTGCTGACAATGTGCATTTCATTTACGGCGGCGGCAACGATTTTATTCAAGGCTTCAACGCGACTTCGACCTTGCAACTCGGCGACGGCTCCGAAAATTATTCTTTGACGACGAGCGGACTCGACAACGTTATCATTGTCGGCGACGCGTCCATCACACTTGAAGGCACTGCGAATTTCTCGGCGTTGAACATTGACGGCAACAACCTGGCGCATCTGACGTTGACGAACAAATCTGCAACGAAGACGACGATCGGTTCTGCAATTGAGACTGTCGACGCCACTGCTCGCACCAAAGCCACGAGAATTGTCGGCAACGCGCTTGACAACACGATTCAAAGCGGCAAGGGCAACGATTATCTTTTCGGCAAGAACGGCGACGATTGCATTGACGGCGGCAAAGGAAATGATTATCTTAGCGGCGGAAACGGCAACGACACTCTGCGCGGCTCCGAAGGCAACGATAAACTTTACGGCAACGCTGGCAACGATTATCTCTACGGCGACGCAGGCAACGATTCACTTTACGGCAACGACGGCAACGATTATCTCTACGGCAACGACGGCAACGACACATTGAGTGGCGGCAACGGCTCCGATTATCTTTCCGGCGGCTATGGCAATGATTCTCTCGTCGGCGGCAAAGGTAAAGATACGCTTTGGGCAGGTGCGGGCAATGACAAATTGCTTGGCGGCTCCGGGAATGATTCACTCGTCGGCGGCAGTGGAACGGATAAACTTTACGGGCAAGACGGCAACGACACCTTGAGCGGCGGCACGGGCAACGATTCACTTTGGGGCGGCAACGGCTCCGATACGTTCCTCTATGCTAAAGGCGACGGCAAAGATATTATCTACGGTTTCGGCGACGACGACCTGTTGCAAATCACCGGGACTTTCAGCGCGTCTTACAGCAAATCGAAAGGCGAAGTTTATTTCAAAGTCGGCAACACTTCAAAGGCGATAACTTTGCACGACTTCACGGCGTCGACTTTCCGCGTCAACAGCACCGATTACAAAATCAGCGGCAAAAAACTAATTCCTAATTCCTAATTCCTAATTCCTAATTCCTATTGTCACTTGCCCGCGCATTTGATACAATCTTCGCAAAATTATTTGAGGAGGAAAAAGATTATGGCGAACGAACACATCGGCTTAGTTGCCGGCGACAGCTGGCTTGAACCTTACGAGGACGCAATACGCGGACGGCACGATCATGCGGCGTGGAAAATTTCTCAACTCACGCAAAACGGCAAGCGCACTCTTTCGGACTTCGCGGACGGTCATTTGTATTTCGGACTGCATCGCACGGCGGACGGTTGGATTTTCCGCGAATGGGCACCAAATGCCGTGGACATTCACTTAATCGGCGACTTCAACGGTTGGCAGAAGACAGAGGCTTATCGTTGCAAGAAACTCGACGGCGGAAATTGGGAGCTCAAACTTCCTTACGACGCGCTTAAACACGGCGACCTTTACAAGATGAATGTTCGTTGGGACGGCGGCGAAGGCGAACGTATTCCCGCTTGGTGTCAACGTGTCGTTCAGGACGACAAGACGAAAATTTTCTCCGCGCAAGTTTGGGAAAGCAATTACACTTGGCACGACGAAGGCTTCAAAGTCAACAAAGACCCGTTGCTGATTTACGAATGTCACGTCGGCATGGCGCAGGACGCTGAAAAAGTCGGCACGTATCGCGAAT